>JAYVMJ010000607.1:0-5699 GCA_043759025.1 Verrucomicrobiota bacterium
GTCCCGCCCGTGTTCGCCCGGGCCCACGGGCCAGAGGCCCGTGCCACTTCCCAACCAAGCCGAAGCAAGCTTCGGGGTATCGGACCCAAAGGGAATGAAGGCTATCGGGCACCACGTCTTTGCCCGAAAAAATTTATTCGAAGGCGAATATTTATCTGTAGACGCCTTCAGTCGGCAAAGTCCGACAGGCTGCTAGCGCAAAAGCGCGACTCTCCCTTTCAACCACTTATCCCTCCCCAGCCAAAGACCCTGGGGCCCGCGCTGCGTCCGGCAAAGGTGAGCATTGACCGCCACGGTCGGAAGCGTTGACTCGCGGGTCCGCTCGGTGCTTGCCGCCGGCGGTTTTATCGCCTAAACGCACTCTTCCTTATGACCAGTCCCGCCGAACCTACCAATCTGATGGAATCCCTTGTGTCGCTCGCGAAGCGCCGCGGTCTTATTTATGCTTCCTCCGAGATTTACGGCGGCCTCAACGGTTTCTTCGACTACGGCCCATTGGGCGTCGAATTGAAGCGCAACATCCGGGACTGCTGGTGGCGCGACATGGTGCACCGCCGCGATGACGTCGTCGGTATCGAAACGTCGATCATCATGCACCCCAAGGTCTGGGAGGCGTCCGGCCACGTAGCGGGTTTCAGCGACCCGTTGGTCGACTGCAAGGTAAGCAAGCAGCGGTATCGGGCGGATCAGTTGTTTTGGGCGCCGGTAATCGTTGATGGTGAAAACGACCCTAGCATTCAGGAAGCTCTAATTGCCAAAGGTCGGGTAAGCACCGATGTCCGGAGTAGATACCTTCACCAGCGGCGTGACCGTGTTTCCGGAGATATTCATTCGCCTGAAGAAAAAGAGGCGTGGGTTGCCAACCGCACGGTGCTCTATGGATTTGTTTCTGCTCTCGAAAGCGAACGCACTCACGCTGATCTTCAAGAAGAGGCTGAATTTTTCAAAAAGAAGTGGGGGATTAAGGGTCAATTGCGCGTTGTGGAACACCACGACTTCACCGAAGCCAAGGAAGATGAAATTGCCCTCATCCCTTCCCCAGCCACCGGTGAGCCCGGCAGCCTGACTCCGCCGCGCGCGTTCAACATGATGTTCCAAACGAACATCGGCGCAATGAGCGATGCCTCGTCGGTCGCCTATCTCCGCCCCGAAACCGCTCAAGGCATGTTCGTCGACTTCAAGAACGTCGTCGACACCACGCGCGTGAAACTTCCCTTCGGCATCGCGCAAATCGGCAAATCGTTTCGCAACGAAATCACCCCGCGCAACTTCATCTTCCGCTCCCGCGAGTTCGAACAGATGGAAATGGAATATTTCATCCACGAGGACGCGGACTGGGCCAAGGTCCACGAAGAGTGGATCGTCTGGTGCGAAAACTGGCTGAAGAGCATCGGCCTGCCCGAGAGCCACCTTTCCCGCTACACGCACCCGAAGGAAAAACTCGCGTTTTACTCGCGCGGCACGGTGGACATCATGTTCAAGTACCCGTTCGGCGTGCAGGAACTCTGGGGCATCGCCGCGCGCGGCAGTTACGATCTCACGCAACACGCCAACGCCAGCGGCAAACCGCAGGAATTGTTCGACGAGGCATCGAAGAAGAAATTTGTCCCGCACGTCATCGAGCCCGCCGTCGGCGTGGATCGCATTTTCCTCGCGGTGCTCGCCGCCGGCTATGCCGAGGAGGACGTCACCGATGAAAAGGGCAACGTCGAGAAACGCACCGTGCTGCGCCTCTCGCCGCGCATCGCGCCCGTCAAGGTCGCCATTCTGCCGCTGCTCAAAAACAAGGAGCAGCTCACGAACCGCGCCAAGGCCCTCTACACGAAACTTCGCCGCAACTACGCCGTACAGTACGACGACGGGGGCGCCATCGGCAAACGTTACCGCCGCCAGGACGAAGCCGGCACGCCGTGGTGCGTCACCATCGATTTCGACACGATCGAAAAAGAAGGCGACACCTTCACCCTCCGCGAACGCGACTCGATGAAGCAAACGCGCGTCACCGAGGCCGACCTCTTCGCCCTGCTCGCCGAACACATCTATTGAGTTCCGACGCGTGGCCGTCCGGCCACGTCGTCCGGCACAAATTACCAACCCTTCCCCTTGCCCGCCAAACCACGCCAGCCAGTCATGCGCAGTGTCAAAACGCCGGAGGCTCTCCGTGCGTTGCGCACGTGGATTGACTCGCTCGACGCGACGAAACGCGAACAAGGAGAGACGCTTTACGCGAACCTTCAGGTCGAGGACGTCTGGGCGGACGCCGATCACTATGTCGAGGCCAAGGTCAACGATGACGAGCAGTACGCCGTTAAACTTTTCCTGACGCGCGGCAAATGGGATTCGCGCTGCACCTGCGACGTCCGTGTGAACTGCAAACACGGCTGCGCCGCCGGCTGCGCGTGGCTCGCGGACATTGATGTCCCGATCAACGTGGATGACAATGCCCCCGCCGCACCGGCAACCACCGCGAAGTCCGCGCGCACCGCGCAGAAAAAAACCACCTTTCGCAACCAATGGACGCCCACGCTCGTGGAAAAACTCGGGCGTTCCCTCACCGAAACCGAAGGCCGTCAGCTCGCCAATCTCGCCGCGCTTTTCGCCGAGTTCGTGCAGTCCCATCACACCCTTTATCCCGGCGCCATCATTCGTCATGGCTTCGAACACACGCCGGCCCAGGGCGTGCCCGACTACGCGCCGGCCTTCGCGGACTGGTGGGAACACGGCCGCCCGCCCGCCGACCCGTGGGAACTCTGGCAGTTTATCGCGTACGATTACGAACTTGCCGGCCGGGAAATCCCCGAGGCTTTTCGTCCGCTGACCAACACCAAGGTGGTTCACGCCGCGATCCACGATCACTTGGTGCAAAAGGAACTCGCCCTCTGGCACAAGGCGCTCGATCCCGCCGTTTCGCTCGCGCCGGGTCCGACCGCCGATATCGGCGGCATCCGCGCGCGCATCACGCCCGCCGGCGGACTCGTGATCGAAGTCCGCGCTTCGGACGACAGGCCCTGGAAAATTCCCGCCCACAAGTGGTTCAAAGCGTTGCGCGGCGCGCGCCCAGCGGATTTCGAACATCTTCCCGCCGCCGAAGCCGCTCTCGGCAGCGCGCTCACCGCCGAGTGCCTCGGCGGAATGTACGACCTATTTTCCCAACCACCACTCCCGGCGGACGCCGCCCGGAACATTCTGCGGACCGCCGCCGCACGCGCGGCCGTGTTTCTGCCCAACGGAAAACCATTCTCCATCGAAGCCGAGCCGCTCGTGCCAGAAGCAACCGTATCGCCCACGGTTCGCGATCAACTCGATTTGCGCCTCGTGGCACCTGATGGGCGAACCGTGACGAAAGCGCCGGTCATCATGCAGCATCCCGAAACGCTGTACCTGTTCGACGGTCGCGTCTGGCGCGGACCACCCCCGGCACCATCGATGCAACTTCCCACGTCCGCGCTCGGCGACGCCCGGATCATGAGCCGCCTCCGCGCCGCCGGGCTGCGGCTCCCTTCGGCGCTCGAGGTGAAAGTGCGACGCGTTCCGCTTCGCCCCGTGCTGAAGTGCTGGCTCAGCGAAACCACTTCCGAATTCGAGGCGGTGCATTTCCACGCGCAACTGACGGCGTCGGCCGAACAACCGCGTTGCGAGCAGCAATGGACCGGCAGCGGCTGGCAGTGGGCCAAAAACCTGACTCCTCCCCCGCGCACACCCGACGATCCGTTGATCGAGTTCGACCTCGGCGTCGCGGAAACCACCAGCACCCGATTCGCCCAATTCCGCCTCGTGTGGCAGCACGACTCCGGCGAATGGACGCGCTATATCTCCAAGAATTTCCCTGACGAATTTCTCTCGTGGCACGCCTCGCTCCCACCCGGACTCACCATCGACGCGTCGCTTGAACTCGCCGGCCTGCTCGGCCCGCCGTTGCGCGCAAGTGTGGAAATTTCCGCCTCGCCGGTTGACGGCGCTGGCCATCGCGACTGGTTCGATCTGACTGTCGCGCTCCGCGTGGAGGACACCACGTTCTCCGCCGACGAACTCGCCCTGCTCCTGAAAGCGCGCGGCAAATGGGTCCGCCTCGCCAAACACGGCTGGCGTCGTCTCGAACTCGATCACAGCGCCGAGGGAAATCCCGGGGCCGCTGCGCTCGCGCGTCTCGGCCTCCACGCCGAGGACGTGATCGCCGGCGGGCGTCCGACCACGCACCGCCTGCATGCGATTCAACTCGCAGCCGAAGCCGAGTCGTTCGCCGCGCGCGATTCCACCCTGGTCCGCCGCCTGCGCGAACGCGCCGCCGCCATCATTGCGATGCCGCCCGCGGAACTTCCAACCACTCTGCGCGCGACGCTGCGACCGTATCAGCTGGAGGGATTCCAATTTCTCAGCCATCTTTCCAACCACAGTTTCGGCGGCGTCCTCGCCGACGACATGGGCTTGGGCAAAACCGTGCAGGCGCTCGCGTGGTTGCTGCATCTCGCGGACGTCGCCAGCCAGCAGACGAAGGAGAACGGACGCACGACGCCGTTTCGCGCACTGATTGTTTGCCCGAAAAGCGTGATGCACGGCTGGCTCACCGAAACGGAACGCTTCGCCCCAACGCTGACCGCCCTCGCGTTCGCGCCGACGCACGCCTACGCGCGCCGCATGCCCGGGCCACCCGACAAACCCGCGCTGCTCGTCGTCAACTACACGCAACTCCGCCTGCAACCCGACTGGTTTAAATCGCACGCTTGGGACGCGGTGGTACTCGACGAAGCCCAGTTTATTAAGAATCCGTCGAGCCAGACCGCCGTCATCGCCCGATCGCTCGGCACGTCGCATCGGCTCGCCCTGACCGGCACGCCGGTTGAAAACCGCCTGCTTGATCTCTGGAGTTTGTTCGCGTTCGCGCAGCCCGGTCTGCTCGGAGCCCAAGCGTCCTTCAAACGGCAGTACCCCGTCGAAGACGAAACCTCCACTTCACGCCTCCATCAACGCGTGCGGCATTTTCTGTTGCGCCGAACGAAAGCGCAGGTCGCACCCGAACTTCCCCCACGCACTGAGGACGAGATCGTCGTCGATCTCGAAGGTCCGCAACGCGTGTTGTACGACGCGGAATTGAAACGCGCCCGCGCACAATTGCTCGGCATTGAAACCAACAAGGCGCTCGACGGCGTGCGCTTCAACGTGCTCGCGAGCCTGCTCCGCCTGCGCCAGATCAGTTGCCACGGCGCGCTGATTAGCGACGCACACGCCAACATGCCCAGCGCCAAGCTCGACGCGCTGCTTGAGCGCGTGGAAGAACTCCGCGACGAAGGCCAGCAAGTGCTCGTCTTCAGCCAGTTCGTCAGCCTGCTCGAACTTATCCGTCCGCGCCTCGCGGCCGCCGGGGTTCCTTACCTGATGCTTACCGGTCAAACGGAAAACCGCGCCGAGCTCGTGGATAAATTCCAAAGCGACAAAACCCAGACGGTATTTCTCCTATCGTTGAAAGCCGCCGGCTTCGGCCTGAATCTGACCGCCGCGAGTTACGTGATTCTGTGCGACCCGTGGTGGAATCCCGCCGTGGAAGCGCAGGCGATCGACCGCACGCACCGCATCGGCCAGACGCAACCCGTCGTCGCCTACCGCCTCGTCGCCGCCGATACCGTGGAGCAAAAAATCCTCGCGATGCAGCGCGAAAAGTCCGCCCTGGCCAACGCCGTCGTCCAGGAAGACTCCCTCGCCAA
>JAYVMJ010000608.1:0-5760 GCA_043759025.1 Verrucomicrobiota bacterium
GCATGGTTGGCTTGGTTTCAATGCCTCGGGGCTTGCCCCGAGGATCTTTACTTGGTTTGGGCCGTGACAGGCTCAGCTCGTTTCCTCGTTCCGAGTCTCTCCGCAGGCTGGGATCAGGAGGTCTGAGCCTGAGTCGCGAGCAAGCTCGCTTCCACAATTCCAATCCAAGCCGAAGCCGGTCGGCTCCGCTCACGGTCGGCGACAAGCTTCTGCGCTCGCAGGGCGCACCAATAAAAAGGCGCTCCTCTTTCGGGAGCGCCGGAGAAATCAAACCTGCGATTACGGGAGATCCGTCGCGCCCATCAGGTAGCGATCGCACTCGCGCGCGGCCCCACGGCCTTCGTTGATCGCCCACACCACGAGGCTTTGGCCGCGCCGGCAGTCGCCGGCGGCAAACACGCTCTTGAGGCTGGTGGTGTATTTTTCGTGCTCCGCCTTGATGTTCGAACGCGCATCAGTCTCGACATTGATCTCTTTAAGCAATGCTTGTTAAGGCCCGAGGAAACCCATCGCGAGCAGCACGAGTTGAGCCGGACGCGTTTTTTCGGTGCCAGGAATTTCCTGTGGCACGAACTGACCTTTCTCGTTTTTCCCCCATTTGATTTCGACCGTGACGAGTTCCTTCACGTTGCCTTGGTCGTCGCCGATGAACTTCTTGACCGTGGTGACGTAAACGCGGGGATCGGCGCCGAACTTAGCTGCCGCCTCCTCCTGGCCGTAGTCCAATTTATAGGTTTTGGGCCACTCGGGCCACGGATTGTCCGCGGCGCGCTCCAGCGGCGGCTTCGGGAGAATTTCAATCTGCGTAATGCTCTTGCAGACGTGACGCATCGACGTACCGACACAGTCGGTACCCGTGTCGCCACCGCCAATCACGATGACGTCCTTGTCCTTGGCGTGGATTGCCGCCTGGTCCGAACCAACGCCGAGGACCGCCTTCGTGTTCGCGGTCAGGAACTCCATGGCAAAGTGCACCCCCTTGAGGCTGCGACCCTCGATGGGAAGATCGCGCGGTTGCGTCGCGCCGGTGCAGATGACCGTCGCATCGTATTCCTTCAGGAAAATCTGGGGCTCGACGTTGTCGCCCACATTGGCGTTGCAGATGAATTTGATCCCCTCCTCCTCCATTAATTTGATGCGGCGAAGCACGACTTCCTTCTTGTCGAGTTTCATGTTCGGGATGCCATACATGAGCAAACCGCCCGGACGATCGGCGCGTTCGAAAACAGTGACGCTGTGCCCCGCGAGATTGAGTTGGGCGGCGGCGGAAAGTCCGGCCGGACCGGAACCGATGACAGCCACCTTTTTGCCGGTGCGGTTTACGGGCGCCTCGGGAACAACCCAGCCCTCGTCCCAACCGCGATCGGTGATTGCGGCCTCGATGTTTTTGATCGTGACGGGCGGATTGTTGATGCCAAGCACGCAGGAACCCTCGCAGGGTGCCGGACACACGCGACCGGTGAACTCCGGAAAATTATTCGTCTTGTGCAGGCGGTGCAGCGCTTCCTTCCAAAGTCCGCGAAAAACGAGGTCATTCCATTCGGGAATCAGGTTGTTGATCGGGCAACCCGACGCCATTCCACTGATGAGTTTGCCGGTATGGCAGAAGGGAACACCGCAATCCATGCAGCGAGCGCCCTGTTGGCGGAGTTTTTTCTCCTCCATGTGATGATGGAATTCCTTCCAATCGTGCGTGCGTTCGGCCGGCGTGCGGTCCACGGGAGTTTCCCGCAGATATTCGATGAATCCAGTTGGCTTGCCCATGATGTGTGAAAAATTATTTTTTTAACCACTAATGTCCACTAATGCCCCACTAATGAGTGAAAAGTGAACCGATCATTCCGCGGTTTGAATTAGTGTCCCGTTAGTGTGGATTAGTGGTTAAAAGGAATTGGTGGTTCGGGGTTAATTTCCGCCGACGCGAGAGAGATCGCGCGCGTTTTTCTCGAAGGCGGCCATGATGGCTTCGTCGCCGGTGAGGCCTTGCGACCGGGCCGTCTCGATTTCGGCGAGCATGCGGCGGTAGTCGTTCGGGAGCACCTTGACGAACTTCGGCACCGTCAAATCCCACTGGTCGAGCAACTGCTTGGCGCGGGTGCTCTTCGTGTGCTTCAGGTGATTCTGCACGAGCTTGCGAACCTCGGCGATCTCCGCGGCATCCTCGATTTTTCCGATGCCGACCATCTGGGTGTTGACGCGCTTGGCGAAATCGCCGGCTTCATCAAGAACGTAGGCGATGCCTCCGGACATACCGGCGGCAAAGTTGCGTCCAGCGCGGCCGATGACCACGACGCGACCGCCGGTCATGTATTCGCAGCCGTTGTCGCCAATGCCTTCCACCACGGCGTCGACCCCGGAATTGCGGACTGCAAACCGCTCGCCGGCCAGACCACGGAAATAAACTTCACCGGCGGTCGCACCGTAAAGCGCGACGTTGCCGACGATCATGTTCTCCTCGGCCTTGAAGGTCGCGTTGGGTGATGGATAGATGATGAGCTTGCCGCCCGAGAGACCCTTACCGACGTAATCGTTGGCGTCGCCTTCAATGGAGAGCGTCATTCCACGCGTCACGAACGCGCCAAAACTCTGTCCGGCGGACCCCTTGAACTGGAGACGAATGGTGTCCTCGGGCAGACCCTTGGCGCCGTGCTTCTTGGTCACCTCGTAACTGACGATGGTGCCGGTGACGCGGTTGACATTGTGAATCGGAATTTCGGCCACGACCTTTTCGCTCCGTTCGATGGCGGGAGCGCAAATGTCGAGCAAGGTGGTAATGTCGAGGGCACGATCAATGCCGTGGTCCTGCTTGATGGAACAGAAGCGGCCCACCTCGGGCCCAATTTCGGGCTGATAGAGAATGTTGGAGAAATCCAACCCCTTCGCCTTCCAGTGATCGATGGCCTTGCGCGGTTCGAGATAACTCACCTGCCCCACCATCTCATCAATGGTGCGGAAGCCGAGTTGCGCCATGAGCTCACGAGTTTCCTCGGCGATGAAACGCATGAAGTTGACGACGTACTCCGGCTTGCCGGTGAACTTCGCGCGGAGTCGCGGGTCCTGCGTGGCGACGCCGACGGGGCAGGTATTCAGATGGCAGACGCGCATCATGATACAGCCCGAGGTGACAAGCGGCGCGGTCGCAAAGCCAAATTCCTCCGCGCCGAGCAACGCGGCAATGACCACATCGCGTCCCGTCTTGAGCTGGCCGTCGGTTTCCACCGCGATGCGGCTGCGGAGATTATTCAAGACCAGGGTCTGGTGGGTTTCGGCGAGGCCGAGTTCCCATGGCAATCCGGCGTGTTGCAATGACGTTTGCGGCGAAGCGCCGGTTCCGCCGTCGTAACCGCTGATCAGCACCACGTCGGCGTGCGCCTTCGCCACACCGGCGGCAATGGTACCCACGCCCACTTCG
Source organism: Verrucomicrobiota bacterium (assembly GCA_043759025.1). Lineage (GTDB taxonomy): Bacteria > Verrucomicrobiota > Verrucomicrobiia > Opitutales > Opitutaceae > Lacunisphaera. The sequence continues at coordinate 3,413 of JAYVMJ010000608.1, forward strand.
GACACGAGCTTCACGCTGATGCGCGCATGGCGGTTGCCGTTCTTCAAGTCATGGATCAATTCGGCCAGATCTTCGATCGAGTAAATGTCATGGTGCGGTGGCGGTGAAATAAGGCCGACGCCCGCGGTCGTGCCGCGGGTCTTGGCGACCCACGGATAAACCTTCGTGCCGGGCAACTGACCGCCTTCGCCGGGTTTTGCACCCTGCGCCATCTTGATTTGGAGCTCCTTCGCATTGACGAGGTATTCGCTCGTGACGCCGAAACGACCGGAGGCAACCTGCTTGATCGCGGAATTCTTCGAATCCCCGTTCGGGAGCGGAATAAAACGCTCTGGATCTTCGCCACCCTCGCCGGTGTTCGATTTGCCGCCGATGCGATTCATCGCGATGGCGAGCGTTTCATGGGCTTCGCTCGAAATGGAGCCGTAGGACATCGCGCCGGTCTTGAACCGCTTGACGATGCTTTCGACGGACTCGACCTCGGAAAGAGGAATGGCGGTGGTCGCCTTGAAATCCAGCAGGCTGCGGAGCGTGCAAAGATTCCGACCCTGCTCGTTAATGATTTTCGAGTAATCCTTGAATGCCGGATAACTGCCCATCCGCGTCGCCTTTTGGAGGCGGTGGATCGACTCGGGCGTGAAGAGATGATTCTCCCCGTCAGACCGCCACTTGTAGATGCCGCCGGTCGGCAGCACATGGTCATTGACGGGCCGGGCCGGATAAGCGGCGTGATGGCGCGCGAGAACTTCCTGCGCGATGACATCGAGACCGATGCCGCCGACGCGTGAAGCTGTCCACGTGAAGTAGTGATCGATTACGTCCTGCCGGATGCCGAGCGCTTCGAACACCTGGGCACCGCGATAACTCTGGATCGCGGAGATGCCCATCTTCGACATGACCTTGATCACGCCCTTCGACGCGGCCTTCACAAAGTTCTTGCAGGCCGTCTTGTGGTCGATGTTTACGAGCAGACCCTCACGGATCATGTCGTCGATCGACTCGAACGCCACGTACGGATTCACCGCGCTGATGCCGTAACCGATAAGCAGCGAGAAGTGGTGGACTTCCCGGGCTTCGCCGGTTTCGAGCACGAGGCTCGCGCGGGTGCGCAGGCCTTCGCGAATCAGATAATGATGGAGGCCGGCCACCGCGAGCAGAGCGGGGATCGGGGCAAATTCCTTGTTCACCCCGCGATCGCTGAGGATGAGCACGTTGACCTCTTCCTCTTCAATCAGGCGGCGGGCCATCACGCAGAGTTCTTCCATGGACTTCGCCAAGCCCTTCTCGCCGCGGCTGACGCGGAAAAGAATGGGCAGCGCGCTGACCTTGAGGCCGGGCAAATCCATGCGGCGGATCTTCGCCATTTCCTCATTGGTGAGCACCGGCCACTTCAATTCGACGCGACGACACGCAGTCGGGCCCGGATGCAACAGGTTGCCCTCGGAACCCAGACGCGTCTCGGCCGAGGTGATGATTTCCTCTCGGATGCAATCGATCGGCGGATTCGTCACCTGGGCGAAAAGCTGTTGAAAATAATCGTACAGCAGCCGCGGCTTGTTGGAGAGCACGGCGAGCGCGGTATCGTTACCCATTGAACCAATCGCTTCCACGCCATCCCGCGCCATCGGAGTAATGATAATGCGTTCATCCTCGTGCGTGTAACCGAAGGCGATCTGGCGCTGCAGCAGCGTATCGTGGTCCGGCAATGGAACCTCGGGAGCGGCCGGCAAATCGGCGAGATGAACCAGATGCTCGTCGAGCCACTTGCGATAAGGGCGTTCGGTGATGATCTGTTGCTTGATCTCCTCATCCTCGATGATGCGCCCCTGGGCGGTGTCGACGAGGAACATGCGGCCCGGCTGCAGGCGGCCGTTCATCACCACTTGGTCGGCGGGAATATTCAACACGCCGCTTTCCGACGCGAGGACAACCATGCCGTCCTTCGTGACGCAATAGCGACCAGGCCGCAGGCCGTTGCGATCGAGGACCGCGCCAATTTGGGTACCGTCGGTGAAGCAGATGGCGGCTGGACCATCCCATGGCTCCATCAAACAAGCGTGGAATTCGTAGAACGCCCGCCGCGCCGGATCCATGTTCTCGTCGTTCGACCACGGCTCGGGCACCATCATCATCATCGCATGCGCCAGTGGACGGCCGGCGAGCGTGAGCAGCTCGAGCGTGTTGTCGAACATCGCCGAGTCGGAACCGTTCGGGTTGATGATCGGGAGAATCTTTTTCATGTCCTCGCCAAAGGCTTCGGACTCGAAGAGTGCCTCGCGGGCGTGCATCCAGTTGATATTGCCTCGCAGCGTGTTGATCTCGCCGTTATGCGCGACGTACCGGTACGG
>JAYVMJ010000609.1:0-9753 GCA_043759025.1 Verrucomicrobiota bacterium
GAGCCGAACCACGGTGAAAGAAGAACCAGTTCGATCACAAAGGCGGCAACGAGCGAAGCCAGCAGCCAGACGACGGCGGAGGTGTTCCGGCGGGGATAATCGCTGCGAATATAGGCGTGATCCGTTAACACTGCTGAAAAATTACGCAGCAAATGCCCAAATACAAGCACCGTGCGGATCACTTTTTTCAACTTCAGTTATGACCGATTCGACTACTTGACACGACCGATAATTGCCCTTCTTTTGACCCGAATGGCTAACAAAGCAGAGAAATGGAAGGACAATGCTGGCGGCAAATTCTATGTCGATCAGCAGTGCATTGATTGCGATTTATGTCGCGAAACAGCACCCGCTTTTTTCAAGCGCCAGGAAGAGGGCGGATATTCATTCGTCTTCAACCAGCCCACAACGGAAGAGGACGTCCAACTTTGCATGGAAGCCCTTGAAGGTTGCCCGGTTGAGGCGATTGGCAACGACGGAAACGAGTAGGAATCATAACAGGCCGCTGAGTCTAGCGGCTTCTTTTTACTGCCCATTGTTAAGTTGTATATAACTTTAATTTAACCAACACACCTAATGAGTCGATTTACTCCTTTAACCCTGCCGTTTATCGGCGGAATTTCATGCATTTTCGCGCTCGGAACAAGTCTCCGCGCCGATGACAACGCCTACACCTTACCAAAGCTGGAGATTTTTTCCGCTCAGGTTGCCAATCAGACCCCAACCGTCAGTTTCGCGATGCCGGTATCGGGGCTTCGATTTGAGCCGCGCGTTGACGTTCAGGAACGTAATTTGGCGGAAAGTCAGGCCGACATTTCGATCCGTGGCGGTGTGTTTGAAAATACCGGCTTCAAGATCGGTGCGACGTCACTTTACGATCCTCAGACCGGGCATTATTTCGCGGAAATTCCAGTGGCACCCGCAATGTTGCTCCCCCCTGTTGTCTTAACCGGAGCGGACAATGCGATCGCCGGATTTAATGCCGAGGTCGGAACAGTTTCGTACGGTTGGCGTCCGATCGAGCAACGCGGCGAACTCTCTGCCGCTTTCGGTGATTACGCGAGCAATCGCCAAAGTTTGTATCAGGGAATCGTGTTTCCAAAGAACGGTTCAACGGAAACGGTCGCCGCGGATTTTGAACTGTCCCGCTCTGAATCGGATGGGTCAGTGCCCTACGGCGACCACAATTTTAAACGCGCGAGCGGGCGTATTCAATTGCGTGGTCCGCAGAGCCAGACTGATTTTTTCGCTGGCGTGCAGAGGAAATTTTTCGGCTGGCCCGACCTATATACACCGTTCGGTACCAACGAAACCGAAAACCTCAAAACCCAGCTCTATGCATTTAACCATAGGGTACAAACGTCCGCCGACAGTTTTTGGGAGATCGGTGCGTTCTACCGGCAAAATTACGATGATTATGAATATGATCGCTTGGTGCCGGGTGAATTTAATCCCTACCAGCATACTACGAAGGTGACGGGAGCGGCGTTCGACGGACGCAGTCAGTTTGATGACTATTCCTTGGTCTACAACGCGCAGGCGATGCACGACGGTCTTGAATCAACCTCGCTCACTTCCGGCCGTTTCAACACGCGAAGCTACCTGAAATTGTCGGTCATTCCCGAGCGCGAATTTCATACTGACGCGGGCAAGTTGCTCGTGCGTGCGGGCGGCACTTACGACGATACGAATCGCGACTCCTCGGCGATTTCGCCGGTGGTCGATCTGGAACTCACGCTCGCGGACGGCTCGCGTTGGTACGTGCAATATTCCGAAAGCACCCAGGTGCCGACTTACACCGCGCTGAATTCCAGCGCGACCAGCGGACTTTTCCGCGGCAATCCCAATCTGGGCCGCGAGACCAGCCGGAACCTTGAGCTGGGCGCGAAATTGAAATCGGACGGCTGGTCCGTCGAGCCAGCGGTGTTTTATCGCCGGGACGACAATTTGACCGACTGGACATTTCTGCGCGGCGTGACCGCCCGTTCAGCCAATGCAGTCGACGTGGGCACGTTCGGATTCGAGATTGTCGCGTCCCGTAAGACCCCTCGTTACGATGTCGTTTTCGGTTATACGTATTTGGACAAGGACGCCAATTATGGTTCAGCGTCCGTCGATGCGAGTTTCTATGCGTTGAATTTCGCGCGACACCGGCTAACGGCGGCTGCGGTCGTCCGGCTTGGGGCCGGTTTTGAAGTTCGTTTGGACAACGAATATCGGGTGCAGGAAAAAAATCTGCTGCGGACCGTTGGTGGTAACGACGCGTTTATTTCCACATTCGGGTTGTATTATTTGCCGGCTCGCTTCCGCGGATTGGAATTTTCCGCTCTCGTCGACAACGTTTGGGATAGCCGCTTTCAGGAAGTGCCGTCGGTTCCCGCCGCCCGTCGTCAGTTCTCCATCGGTGCGACGCTGCGCTGGTAGTTCGCCAGTCCAATTCATTTGACAGAATCATCTGCTGCGCGGTCATTACGCGGCAGATGGACAATACCTTTCTCGATCAATCCTTTCATATTCGCTGGTCGCAGCTCACGGCGGACAAAGTGGTTGGCGCCGTCGAGCAAGCTCTGGCTGCCGCCGAGACGGCGGTTGACCACGTCGCGGCGCAGGATCCCGCCCGGGCAGATTATGCGAGCACGTTCCTGGCCTTGGAAGACGCGACCGATTTGCTCAATGAAACCTGGGCCAAGGTATCGCATTTGGTGAGTGTGGCCGATGCTCCCGACCTGCGTGAAGCGCACAACGCCATGCTCGCGAAAGTTTCTGCGTTTCAAGCCCGCATTCCGTTGAACGAAGCGCTTTGGGTTCGTCTGAAGGCGTCGTCGCTGCAACCCTCTTCGTTGTCCCTGCAAGGCGAACAGCGTCGGTTCATCGCGGAAACCACGGCGGATTTTATCCAACAGGGCGCGGATCTTCCGCCGGATAAAAAACAGCGGCTCGAGGCGCTGCAGAGTGAACTCGCCCAGCTCACGCAGAAATACGCGGAAAATGTCCTCGATGCGACGAACGCGTGGGAGTTGTTGATCGAGGACGAACATCGATTGCGCGGCTTGCCGGAGCACGCAAAGGACGCTGCAAAACAAAATGCTTTGAGAAAAGGTCACGGAAACGCGACGCGTCCGGTCTGGCGTTTCACCCTGCAAGCGCCGGCGCAGGAGCCGGTGATGTTGTACGCCGAGGATGGCGCGTTACGTCGGCAGGTTTGGGAAGCAGCGGTCGCGGTCGGATCGCAGTCGCCGCATGACAATCGCGATCTCGTTAAACGAATTCTCACGCTGCGAAACGAAAAGGCGGTCTTGCTTGGCCGCGCTCACTTCGCCGATTTGGTGTTGGCGCGTCGCATGGCCGGCACGGGGCGAAAGGCGACGGATTTCATCGAGGATTTGCACCGACGCGTGGAGGACGCGTTCAAGCGCGAGTGCGAAGACCTCGAGCAATTCAAGGCCGACTCAACCGGTTCGGCGCGATCAGCGCTGGCGCCTTGGGAAGTTCCTTTCTGGGCGGAGAAGTTGCGGCGCAAACGCTACGATTTTGATGAAGAACAATTGCGCCCGTATTTTTCGGTGACCGGGGTTTTGACTGGGATGTTCGAGATCACCCAACGGGTGTTTGGGATAAAAGTTACGGAGCTTCCGACGGGCGCGGTGGAAGTCTGGCATCCCGAGGTTAAATTCTACGAGGTGCATGATCACGCAGGACGGCCTATTGGCTCGTTCTATGCCGACTGGCATCCGCGCGAATCGAAACGCGGTGGCGCTTGGATGAATTATCTCATCACCGGCGGTCCGCGTGCGGATGGCGCGCGCGCGCCGCACTTGGGATTGATTTGTGGAAACCTTACGCCGCCTTCCGCCGATCGGCCGGCATTGCTGACGCACCGCGAGGTCGAAACGATTTTTCACGAATTCGGTCACTTGCTGCACCATTTGTTTGGCGAGGTGGGAATCAAATCCCTCAATGGCGTCAATGTGGCGTGGGACTTCGTCGAGCTTCCCTCGCAGATCATGGAAAACTGGTGTTGGGAAAGGGAAGGACTTGATTTGTTTGCGCGACATCACGTGACGGGCGAACGAATTCCCCAGGAACTTTTCGATCGCATGACGGCGGCCCGAAATTTCCGGAGTGCCGTCGCAACCATGCGACAACTATCTTTTGCCCGAATGGACCTCGAACTGCACGCGAATCCCGTGCCTTACCTCAGGGGTGATTTGTCGGCGCGGTTGAAGGAACTGCTCCGGGATTATGTCGTGCCGACCGAGCCACCGTCGCCCACCGCGGAAAATCGATTTACGCACGTTTTTGCGGATCCCGTGGGCTACGCAGCGGGTTACTATTCTTACAAGTGGGCGGAGGTGCTCGAGGCCGATGCGTTCACCCGGTTTAAACGCGAAGGTATTTTCAACCACCAAGTTGGGGCGGAATTGGTGGACAAGATTCTCAGCCGGGGAAATTCGGTCGATCCGATGAAGCTGTTTGTCGACTTCATGGGCCGTCCGCCGGATCTTCAGGCCTTGTTGACCCGTTCCGGCCTGGGTTGATTTGTCCGGTGGTGCGCCACGAATGGGACAGCGTGCGCCTTACAACGGCTCGCGGGATTTCCATTGGTGTTTTTTTCACTCGCAAATAGCCAACTGCGGATAACTTGTCCTATTTGTCCCTTATATCGTTCAGTGCGAAACGGCCCGTTGAGGGCCGGCGTTGTGCTGGAAAATAATCACTCTCATTTTCAATCAAATTACTCACATGCTTATCTGGATCGCACTTATCATCGTTCCTCTGGTCTTCGGTCTTTATGCGCAGATGAAAATATCGAGCGCTTATGGAAAAAACCTGAAAATTCCATCACGCGGACGAATCACCGGTCGTGAGGCCGCCGCCGCCGTGATGGAAAGCGCGGGAATCACCGACGTGGAGATCGTCGAGGTCGAAGGTAAACTTTCGGATCACTTCGATCCGGTGAAAAAACGCCTGGCGCTCTCTTCCGAAAATTATCACGGCTACAGTCTGGCCGCAGTCGGCGTTGCGGCGCACGAATCGGGGCATGCGATTCAGCAAAAAGTCGGTTATTCGATGATGAAATTCCGCCAAACGCTGGTGCCGGCGGTCCAGATCGCTTCTCCGGTGGCAATGGGTGTCATGGGCTTCGGGATTTTTCTCGCCGCGTTGCTCGGCGCGAAGGCGCTGGGAATTATAATTCTCCAGCTCGGCGTCGCGGCGTTGCTGGTGCTCGCGCTGTTTCAATTGGTGACGCTTCCCGTCGAATTTGACGCGAGTCGTCGGGCGAAAGTCCAATTGGTCAATCTCGGCATTTTGCAGCAGGACGAGATGAAGGGCGTCAACGAAACGCTCGATGCTGCGGCCCTGACTTACGTGGCGGCCTTCGTCGCCACCTTGGGCAATCTGCTTTACCTGCTGATGATGCTGTCGGGCAACCGGCGCAGTGACTGATTTCCGGGCGAACGCGTTGGTTCAGGTTGGACGAGTCGCGTTGCCGTCGAACTGTCGGGTTCCGCCGGGAAACTCAACTTGATCCGCTTTTTTAGACGAGGAATCGAGTAAACTCGTGATATCGGTGAGGCGCGCCCGGACGTCGGCCGCGCAGTTTTCGAGCTGGTTTTGCGCCAGTCGCAGCGGTTGTAGCAGCCAAGTATCGAGAGGTGAGGGCATCGCCGCCGGGGTGGGAGCGCAAATCGTGCTCCGGACCCATTTTGCGGCGTGGAGCAGGCACGCCATGCGCTGGTGGCCGGCGGTGCTTCGCGGAAAATATTGCCAGCGGACAGGCTCGGACATGGCCATCGGAAAATCCCAATGCCGCAGGAGCGCCGCGCCTGCTTCGGCTTGCGTGAAACCGAGCAAGGCCCGTTCGTTTTCGCAGGCTTCGCGCGGGAGTCCGTGATTGGTCAATCGCAGCCCGGGATGATTGCGGATGAGCCAATCGTCGATCGCGATCATTCCGACTCCGTGCAGCAGTCCGACCGTATAAGCGATATCGCGCTCCTGTCCGGTGAGACCGGCCAGCGTTTCCGCAGCGAGTCCGCAGGCAACGGCCGACAGCCACATCTGGTCTGGTTCGATTTGATAAGATTCGAGGGGACGTACGAGAACTTGCGAGGCCACTGCGTAGGCCACCAATTCGTAGACTTCATCGTAGCCCACCCGGTTCACCGCGTCGTCCACGTTGGAGCAACGGGCGCCATTGCTATAATAAGTGCTGTTGGCGATCTGAAGTACCTTGGCGGAAATTCCGGGGTCCAAGCGGATCAGTTCAACGATCTCCGCGATCGACGAATTACCGTCCGATAAGAGGCGCTTTAGCTTGGGCAACACTTTCGGTGCCGAGGGTAAATGCCGCAATTCGCGCACCACCTGTTCCGGGGTGACGGATAAATTTTTGAACGTGGTGGCGGGGACTACCATTGGCTTCATGATTATCGGCATTTTTTCGCCAAACTTTTGCAAAATCGCAGGGTGGACTTCTTACGACGTCCGGGTGGTCAGAGCCTTGTCTCGCCGAATCCTTTGACGGTCCTCATATTTGACAAAAAAATCGTTACTGCGCCCGGCAAAACAAGGGCAAGTGCGTCTCAGGGCTAAATTTAGCGACGGAATGCGCCGATAGAAAGAACGTGGTCGCTGACACTTCTCTACGCCCCATGAACCTGCACGTGCAGGCTCGCCGCCTCGCGCTGACTTGCGTCTGGGGCGTCGTGCTCATTTCCGCGGGAGCGTTGGTGGGTTGGTGGTTGGATATCTCCGTACTCAAAAAGTTGGGGCCCAATTTCCCGACGATGCGGCCCAATACCGCGGTCGGACTAACGTTGGGCGCAATTGGTTTGTTGTTGGGGTGGAATCCAGCGGTCAGTTCCGTACGCCGCTTGGCGGCGAGAATCGTGGCGGGCGTTATGAGCGGCGTCTGCATTCTGTCCTTGGCCGAATATCTCACCGGATACGATCTCATCATCGACCGCGTTTTTGTTCCATCAGGGATGGTCCGGGGCCTGTCCGTTTCCGATGTGCGGATGAGTGTGATGTCCTCTTTTGTGCTGCTCATTATGGCGGGCGCGCTGTTTTCTCTTTCGCACCCCCTGCGTCGGATTCGTTCCCGCCATCAGTGGCTGGCAATTGCCATGCTGGCCCTGGCGATGCCCGCCACGCTGGCTTATCTTTATAGTGTTTCCGATGGACGATCGCTGAGCGGAACCATGCAGCTTTCCTTCAATGCGATCGTGAGTCTGCACATGCTCGTCCTCGGCTTGCTCGCGGCCCGCCCGGACGAAGGCATCGTGCGTCGCTTGCTGGCTCCCGATGCCGCCGGACTTCTCAGCCGGCGCATGGTTTTCGCACTTTTGTTTGTGTTGCCGTTCTTCGGCTGGCTGGGATTGCGCTGGGGAAAAATGGGCGCGTGGCCGCTGGAGTTGAGCGTCGCGGTACTGACGGTGTTGTGCATGGCACTGATGCTGGTCATCACCGCGGTCACGGCGGGGGCCCTGCATGTGATCGAGCGTCGCCGCGAAGAGGCCGAACAGGACAAGGAACGCGCCTTCGCCTGCCTCCAACAGCAGGCGGGAACTTTACAGCAACAGGTTGTTAACCGGACGATGGAACTCGCTGACGCCGTCACGCGGGCGGAACGTCTGGCCTTGGTCGCGCGCCACACCACGAACGCAGTGATCATCACCGATGCTACCGAGCGGATTGAATGGGTGAACGATGCGTTCACGTTAATGACCGGCTACACCAACGATGAGGCGCGACATTGTAAGTCCGACGATCTTTTGCTTGGCCCGGCTTCCGACCTGAAAGTGGCGGGTATAATGCGCGCACGCCTCAAGGCCGGTTCCAGTTTCAAGGGCGAAATTTATTGTTACGCCAAGGATAGTCGCGGCCTGTGGCTGCGGCTCGACGTCCAGCCCGTGCAAGACCAGGGCGAATTGCGGCACTTCATCGGCATTGCGACCGACATCACCGAGGAGAGACGCGCGGCCGAGGCCTTGCGGCTCAGCGAAGAACGCTGGCTCCTCGCGCTCGAGGGCAGCGACGACGGTGTTTGGGATTGGGATATCGCCGCTGACACCAGTTGGTATTCGCCGCGCTGGAAAGCGTTGCTTGGTTACACCGAGCAAGAGTTTGAGAATAATTACAGCGCGTGGCGCAAGGTGCTTCATCCTGACGACTGGCCGTGGGTTCAGGCCACGTTGGATGCCTATCTCACGCGACGGACCGAGGCTTATTCGGTCGAGTGCCGCATCCAACACAAGGACGGATCATGGCGGTGGATTCTTTCGCGCGGCAAAGCCCGCTTCAGTCCGGAAGGACGTCCGCTGCGCATGATCGGCACGCACACTGATGTCACCACATGGCGCGAAACCGAGTCGGCGCTGCGTTCCGCCCGCGAACAGTCCGAACAACTCAACGAACAACTGGAAGCGGCGATTGGTCGCGCGCAACAATCCGCCTTGGAGGCGAACTTGGGCAGCCAAGCCAAGAGCGAGTTTCTCGCGGTGATGAGCCACGAGATCCGCACGCCGATGAACGCGGTGATTGGCTTCACCAGCTTGCTGCTCGATACTCATCTCACGGTCGAGCAACGCGACTGGTTGCGCACGGTCCGCAGCAGCGGCGAAGCGTTGCTCACGATCATCAACGACATTCTCGATTTCTCGAAGATTGAATCCGGCCGCCTCGAACTCGAGCAACAGCAGGTGAGCGTTCGCCAATGTATTGACGACGTCGTCAATCTGCTTGGCGATCAGGCGCGGCGGAAAAATTTGAATCTCCGGGCAGTGGTCGAGCCGAGGGTGCCGAGCTGGGTCACCACCGACGGGACGCGGCTGCGCCAGGTGCTGCTGAACCTCATCGGCAACGCGATTAAGTTTACGGAAAAAGGCGAAGTGGAGGTCAGTATTTTCTGCGAGACGGGCCTGGCGGGCGAATCGTTGCTGGGCTTCAACGTGCGTGACACTGGCGCGGGCATTGCGCCCGACCGGCTCGATCGCCTCTTCAAGCCGTTCAGCCAGGCGGATTCGTCCACGACGCGCAAATACGGCGGCACCGGACTGGGCCTCGCAATTTGTCGCAGTCTGGCCAAACTTCTCGGCGGTTCCGTCGAGGTCAGCCAGACGTCGTCGGCCGGAACCACGTTTCATTTCAGCATCTCCTGCATCCCTTGCGACATGATGCCCGACGTGTTGCTCAGCGATCTTGCGCTCGGCGCCAATGGCCGGGCCACGCGTCCGCCGATGCCGGCGCTGAAATCCGAAGAAGGATCCCGCCACCAAGCGCTGCGGATCATCGTCGCCGAGGACAACGTGGTGAACCAGAAGCTGCTGCAGCACCTGCTCAAGCGGTTGAAGTTCGAGGCGGAGTTCGTCGGCAACGGCAGCGAATGTCTGAAGCTTTTGCGCGAGGCAACGTACGACAGTATTCTCATGGATTGCCAGATGCCCGAGATGGACGGCTACGAGGCCACCCAACGGATTCGCGCCGGCGAAGGCGGCGATGGCCACCGTGCGATTCGCATCATCGCGCTCACCGCGCACGCGATGGCGGGCGATCGCGAGAAGTGCATCGCCGCCGGCATGGACGATTATCTGACGAAGCCGATTCAGCCCGCGCAACTGGTTGCGGCGCTCGAACGTTCGCGTCCCGCCGCCAACGTTTCCTCCGTCGGCGGCGCGCAGTCGCCGGTTTAATCGGCGGCTTAGCGATAAAGCCAGTATTTCTGGCTTTGCGCCTGGAAAACATCCGCTTGCG
>JAYVMJ010000610.1:0-6899 GCA_043759025.1 Verrucomicrobiota bacterium
GGAGGCAGGCTGACGGCCAGGCGGATGCGCGCGGGCGATGGCGAGAAGGGAAGCTGCCATTCCTGCGGACGCGTTGAAACGCCGCTGGAGGAAGGCCGGATGGTGTTCTCCCGACTGATGATTTCTTCCAGCAGCAGGCGACGTTGCGCGGCGGAAAGGCCATCCTGGTAAAAAACGGCACCGCGTAAAAGCGCGGTTTCGATTTTCTTTTCGTCTTCGGCGCTTGCGTTGGGAGGTAATGGGCCGGCGCTGGTGGTCCAGTCGTCGTTTCCAACCGGTGCGCCCAACAGATCGTTATGCCGCAAATCATGGCGAATTTCCTCCGCGATATTTTCCAGCTCGGCGAGGCGGGGAGATTGTTCGGCGGCGAAAGCCGCCAGATCTTTTTCCCGCCGGTCAGGTGCCCAGTCCTTGAGTCTGGCGAGGTGCGAGCGGAGTTCGTTTTGCAGGCCGGTTTTTTTGGCGCGGTAGGATTGCAGTTGCGCGCGCAACGATTCCGAGAGGCCATTTCCCGTCAGTTGCGAGGCGAGCAGCGGGTAGAACCAGTCCGAGATGAATTCGGCCAATTCCGCCGGGGCGGGAAAGCCGGCGGTTAATGGAGGTAACAGCGTTAATTCTGCCCCCAAGGCGGGTGGCACTGGCGGGTAGAATGCCGGAGTCAGGTTGGAAGGAGGGAGCGGATTGAATAAATAATAGTGCGAAGCGGAACGGTCGCGAAAATAGGTCCGGTCAAAACGCTTGACGTACGTCGGCGATTCGGGGCTTTGAGCATCGGAGTCGGATTCCTTCGCGGGGAGGGAAATAGCGGCGCGGTCCGGTTGCGCAACTGCAACTGGTCCGGAGGCCAGCAATGGAAGAATGACGAGGACCAAACAATGCGGCGGGCGCTTGATCGTCCGGAACCATGCGGCGGTGGCTGGCGCAAAAATTTTCATGAGGGCAGCGGTTGGCGGCAACGAAGCCGGTCAGCGCGCTTTGCATCCCCGGTGCCAAAACATCTTGGCCGACCACAAGCTGTTTTGAGTCAGAAGATTAATTTTCGGACGGAAAATTCGGTGAGCGCAGCCAGAGGGAGAATTGGTTGAAACCAACCAATTCCACGGGATCCCGAAAGCAATGCAGCGGAAGTCGGACCTGACGCGGGGGGAACGCACGATGATTATTGGGATTCCTTGCGTGCTTTCTCGCCGTTGAGTCGGTAGCGCAAGTATTCCCGGGTAACACCAAGGCGGCGGGCCGCCGCGGAAAGGTTATGATTGGTTTCGCGCAGGGCATCGTCGACGAGTTCGGTAATCACTTCCTCGATGGAAAATCCCTCGCTTGGGAGGCGCCAGTTAGGGTTGCGCCATCCGGCAGGAGAGGGGGCCGGCGGGTCGCCCAACTGGATAAAATCGAGTTGTTTGCTGCGGTTGAAAATCACCTCGCGTTCGATTTCGTGGGCGAGTTCGCGTGCGTTACCGCGCCAGCGCTGGGCCAGCAGACGTGCCTCTCCGGCGGGAGAAATGGAAATTCCCGACAGGCGGTGACGGCGGGTGATCCGTTCCAAGAGGTGTTTGGCCAGGGCCGGGATATCACGCCCGCGTTCCCGCAGCGGGGGCAGCACGAGATGCAGGAGATGAAGCCGGTGAAAAAGATCCTCGCGGAAATGGCCGGCCTCCACCAAGTCGAGCAGGGGCTGGTTCGTGGCGGCGACGAGCCGGACGTCGACGCGGATTTCCTTGGTGGCTCCAAGGCGCCGGATGGAGCGGTCTTCGATCGCCGTCAGGACCTTGGCCTGCGTCGCGGGCGCCAGCGCGCCGATTTCATCGAGAAAGAGGGTGCCGCGATCGGCGGCTTCGAACAGGCCGATCCGGGCGGTCCTTGCGCCGGTAAACGCCCCGCGCTCGTGCCCGAACAATTCGGATTCCGCCAGATTTTCCGGTAGCGCGGCGCAGTTCAGCGTGATGAACGGCTGCGCACTGCGCGGGCCTTGGCGATGCAGCCAGCGGGCGAGAAGGCTTTTCCCGGTGCCGGTTTCGCCTTCGATGAGCAGCGGTGGCAGGCCGTGTTCGAGCCGGCGCTCAGTGGTGAGGATCAATTCCAATTGGGCGCGAACCGCCGCCAGGCTCTCGCCAAAAAACAACTCATCGCCCGTGCCGGCGGAGTGTTCGCTGGCGCGCAACTCGTCCCGTCTGATTCCACCGCGTTTTTCGCGGCAACGCAGGAACGCAAGCGGCAGCTCATCCGGCTCGAAGGGCTTCGCGAGATAGTCACCGGCGCCAAGACGCATCGCTTCGACCGCTTTTTTGCTGCCGCCGAACGCGGTCATGACGACCACGCCGGTATTTTCTGAAAAGGCCCCGGTGCGCAGAAGTTCCAAAGCCTCGCCGTCGGGCAGGTGCAGGTCGATGAGAGCGAAATCAAACGGGAGGTTTTTCAGCACCCGGCGTGCTTCCGCGATGGTGCCGACCTCGGTTACCATCGCTCCGCGCGCCAAGAGATGAGCGGCGAGCCGGCGGCGGAGGGCGGGGTCGTCTTCCAGCAAAAGGATTTCGCATCCGGCGAGGACGTCGGTTTCAGCGGCCATGACTGGAATGCGAGCGAAGCGTGAATGAGCTTCAACCTTATTCTCCGATCCCCTCGATCGCAGTGCTTCCGCCGCTGGTTGCATACAACCGACGGCCTTGCCGGGGAAACGGAGGAACGGTTGCCTATAACCGGGTCGGAAAAATGAGGAATTCGGTGCAGTAATGGGTCGTGATCGCTAGCCGCTTTACCTTAAGGGTTTGCTGCGGGCGCAAGTTTGATGGCACGGAGATTGCAATTGCACGCCGAACCCCTGTGAGTTGCCGCGAATTTTCCCGTTTTTATTTCAGCGCCGTGGAAGAATACAGTTTCTTCAGGGCGAAGGCGCGATTACACCGTGGTCGCCTCTCTACCCCATTTTCTTTCCCTGGTTTTCTGCGATCCCGGTTTCGTTTTTCCGCATGAATGCATTTCCGTTTCGTCTTTCCGCCTGTGCGCTATCGCTGCTGCTGCTGCTCCGGGCTTTGCCAGTGCGGGCGGAAACGCCCTCGCTCGACGCCGTGGAGAAATCTGCCGGCGACTGGCTGAAGGTGCGGGCGGAAACGTCCCGTTTGGAAACGGAGTGGAGTACGCAGCGGCAGCTGTTGGAATCGATCGTGCACGGAGGGGAGGAACACGCGACGAGCCTGGAGGCGAAGCGCGATTTCCTGACGGCCAAGACGGCGAAGGACCGCGATGAACTCGCCGCCTTGGACGCCGCAAACAAGACAGCAACCACCGGGTTGCAGTCGGTCGAAGCGCAGTTGAAGGCGACCGACGCACGCTTGTTGCAGGCCCGGCGCTCCCTGCCGCCGCGACTCTCCGCCGCCTTGGAACTACCCTACAAGAGTCTGGCGGGATCGGAACTGACCGTGGGGGAACGCATGCAACTCACCGTGACGATTCTGAATCGTTGCCTGCAATTCAACCGGGGCGTCGGGTGTGAGGATGAGGTCCTCAACGTCGGCCCGGACAATGAAGCGCATCAACTGGAAGTGATCTATTGGGGCTTGAGTCACGGCTACGCGCTGGATCGACCCGCTGGCAAAGTGTGGTATGGATCGCCCGGGTCCGACGGTTGGAAGTGGGAGGCGGTGCCCGATGCGGCTGATCGAGTGGCCGGGCTGATGGCTGTTTACCACGGCAAAAAAGATCCCGGTTTTGTCGAAGTGCCGGTGACTTTGAAAAATGAATTGCCGGCCGTCGCCCAGAAATAACCGCGTATGAAATTCCCTCTTTTCGTTACCCTGGCATTTTTGTTTTCTGGTGCGGTCGTCCTTCGCGGCGTGGAATCCATCGACGACGCCATGAAGCGCGCAGTGGTGGATTACGACCAGCGTCTCCGGCAAGCCAATGCGGAGCTCATCCAAGTCCGCGAACGGATCGCACGGGAAAAGACTCCGCTGTTGGAGGCAATGCGAAAGGCGGAAGATCGGACCATCGCGGCCCAAACGGAGATTACCCGGCTGGAGACGAACGCAGAACAAGCCTCCGGCGATCACCGTAAACTCGCCCATGAAGCGGAGGCGGCGCGGAAAAATGAAAATTATCTGAACACGCTGGCCCACGACAGCCTGACGGCCTTTGCCGACGGCTTTTTGCCCGGAGAAGCGCAGTTTATTCCTGAAAAGGCTGGTGAACTCAGGGAGGATTTTAACGATCCCGGCAAACTTCGCGGTGCGGGCAAAGCCGCTGAGGTTGTGGATCTGCTGTTCGGGCAAGTGCGGCAGTCGCTGGGTGGTTACCGCGCCGCGGGGCTTTCATTGATCGACGGCGACAGCAAACTGATCCGCGGTACTTTTGCTTTTGCCGGACCGGAAGTTTTCTTTCGAACCGAACAAGGCGCTGCCGGAACCGTGCGGGTGAGGGAAGGAACGGGAGGCGCCATCACCTTCCTGTTGCCCGCCTGGAAACCGGCCCAAGCCGAGGCGCTTTTTCAAGGCCGGCCCGGGACGATCCTGGCTGATGCCTCGGGCGGCAAGGCCCTGCGCTTGCAGGAAACCAAGGGCACGGTGTGGCAGCACATCAAGAAGGGTGGCGTCGTTTCGTATGCGATTCTCGGCGTGGGCCTGATCGCACTCCTGTTGCTCGCGCAAAAAATCCACGACCTGTCGCGAATGTCGATCGACGATCCCAAAATAATCCAGCGTTGCCTTGATGCGGTCGGTTCGGGCGCGGTGGCGGAGGCCGGCCAGCTGGTGCATTTGCTGAAGGCGACGCCGCGGGAATTATTTTCAGCGGGCTTGCGTTACCGCGATGAATCCCGGGAGTTGTTGGAGGAACGGCTCACGGCGGTCCTGTTGAAGCAACGCCTGCATTACGAGCGCTGGCTGCCGCTGCTCGCCGTCATTGCCACCGCGGCCCCGCTGATGGGATTGCTCGGGACCGTGACGGGAATGGTGCGCACGTTCACGTTGATCACGGTCTTTGGCACGGGTAACGCGGGCAAACTCGCCAGCGGTATTTCGGAGGTGTTGGTGGCGACCGAACTGGGTTTGATGGTGGCGATTCCCACGCTGGTGGCGCACGGCTTTCTTTCGCAGCGAATCCAGAAGAACCTTTCGTTGCTCGAGCGCTATGCGTTGGAGTTTGTGACCGCCGTGCAGGCGGATAAGGCGAAAACCCGGGCGAAGGAGCCGGTTTCCCGGTGAAGGAACTGCTCGAACTTTATCAACGCGGCGGCCCGGCGATGATTGCGATCATGGTCCTTTCGGTGCTGCTGTATTCGCGGTGTTTTCATTTGCTGCTCTGGCTTTATCGCGAACGCCGCCATCTGCGGGCGACTTCCTCCGCGTCGGTGGCGGAGTTCCCCATTTTGCACCGGAGGCAGGAGGAAATCCAGGAAGCCTTCCGGCAGCAGCGTATCGTGCTTGGCGCAATGATTGCCGCTGCGCCATTGCTTGGTCTGCTCGGCACGGTGAGCGGCATGGCGAAGACATTTGAAAGTCTCGCCAACCAAACGGGCCAGAAATCGATGGAAGGGTTGGCGCACGGCATCTCCGAGGTGTTGGTCGCCACCGAATCGGGCCTGGCGGTCGCGATTCCAGCGTTATTGCTGGTGTACGTGGCGCATCGCGCGGTGCATCGGGGCCGTCAGCAGTTGAACCAACTCGAAATGACCGTCCAAGGAGGAGCGACGTCATGATCGGGCGCAATCAGGGCCGGCACCGGTTCGAAAGCACGCACATCGACATGGTGCCGATGGTGGATTGCATCATGGTGTTGTTGATTTTTCTCATGATCAGCAGCTCGTTCGTGAACGATCCGGGCATCGAAGTGCAGAAGCCCGACGTCAGCGGCACGCAGGTCAGCGAGGAGAATTCGTTGTTGATCGCGATTTCAGCCGACAACCGCATCTTTTTCGACGGCCAGCAGATTAATGTCGATCAAGTCGCCGCACTGGTCAAACAGGCGGCGATTGGCCGGTCGCCTTCGTTGATCATTCGCGCCGACCGGAGCAGCGCCCATGGCGTGTTCGCCGAGGTGTACGCCGAGGCCAAACGCGCCGGGATCGAGCATGTGCAATTTGCCACCACGCGGGCCGATGGCCCCTGAATCCATGAACCCGCCGGCCATCATCACAGGTTGGTCTCTCTCCGCTCCCGTTCGCGGAGCCGGAATCGGGGAGCGGATTGCCGGTTTGCTTTTGGGCGTAGGATTTACCCTCGGGTTGTTTATTGGAATTGCGCATTATGAACTGGGCCAGCCGGCCCAACCGCCCGCGGCGCTCGACGATTTGCATGCGACGATGGCGCTTGTCGAGCCCCCGCCCCTACCGGTGAAGCCGACGGAAACTGTCCCGGATATGACACCAATGGCTGGCTTTGAATTGTCGCCAGCCGCGAGTCCCGTGACAATCGCTGTCAGTCCTCCGGATCTGGCGGCAATTCTACCGGAGGATCTTTCCAAGGCACCGCCGGCGAATGCACAAATTGGTCTGTTGCTGACGGATTTTAAACCGAAGATGGAGTTGGCGTATGATTCGCAGCACATTTATCAAAAAAGCGAAGTGGACCGGCCACCGAAAATACTGGAGCGGCCCAATCCACAGGTTTCAAGTCGCGTGCGGAACGACGCCGCCGCACTACGGGTCAGCCTGATTGCGGTCATCAATGCCGATGGGGCCGTGGGCAATATCCAGCTCGTGAAATCCTCCGGCAATGTGGAATTCGACAAGCTGATCATCGAGTCCCTCAAGGAATGGGTTTTCTCGCCCGCGATGAAAGGCGGGAAAAACGTCCGCTGTCTGATCGAGCAAGGGATCACCGTCCAGTGGTCGAATGGATCGGTTTTCCATCTTTGATATGATCCTCCACCGATTTTATTTTCCAATCCTGTTCCTGCTTTTGGGCAGT
>JAYVMJ010000611.1:0-5120 GCA_043759025.1 Verrucomicrobiota bacterium
GTTGCCGCGATGTCGACTCCGAGGGCCGCAAGTAAATCTGCGCTGCCCGACTTGGAAGTGATACCTCGATTACCATGCTTCATCACCGGAACACCGGCGCTGGCGAGCACGAGAATCACGAGACTGGAAATGTTAAATCCGCCCGAGTGATCCCCTCCGGTTCCGACGATATCGATCGCTTTGCCAGCCCATTCGGTCACCCCGGGATTAATGGCCAACGACCTGAAGGCCGCCGCGAATCCAGCGAGCTCACCGACCGTTTCACCCTTGGTCGCCAAAGCCGTAAGAAATCCAGCCTTATTGGCATCAATTTCCGCCGTCGAACTCAATAATGCCACCGCCACCTGAACCTCGTCCGCCGACAAGTTATTCCGGGAGACTAGCTTGGTTGTTAGATCATTGAGCGCAGCCATAAGCCGTCGACAAAGACAATTTCCAGCGGAAGGCGCAAAGCATAAAACTCGACAGTCCCAAACGTTTCTGGGAGCACCACGGCGTGACTTTTTCATATCGAATTCTTGCTCTGGCATTATTCCTTGCGGGCCCCGTGATCGGGAGCGCGGTGGGCGCAGAAAAGGCACCTCCAGTTCCAGTCGACACGGCCCAACAACCGGTCGCTGAACTGAGCGCGAGCAACGCCGTCGTACTGGGCTTGATCGAGGGCATAACCGAATTTCTCCCCATTTCTTCAACGGGACATCTGATCATCGCGACCAAAGCCATGGGGTTGGAATCGGAAAAACAACTCACGGACACCGCCGGACAGCCCTTGTGGTACAAAAAACCGTCGCCTAAATATCCCGGCGGAGTCGCGCTCACCATCAAACTGGCTGCGGACAGCTACACGGTAATCATTCAAATCGGCGCAATCATCGCAGTGGTTCTCCTTTATTGGAGACAGCTTTTGAGCATGGCCGTCGGCATCGTTGGACGGAGTAATTCCGGTGCCCGTCTCCTTCGAAACGTCGTCCTTGCCACGGTGCCCGTCGCGATTTTTGGACTATCGCTCAACGACTGGATTTCCGCCCATCTTTTCTCGGTTCCTGCGGTCATTGGCGCCCAAGCGGCAGGGGCTTTTTTCATGCTTTGGGCGGAACGTTGGCGCAGAGCAAATACCGGGATTGGATATTCTCGCAACGATCCCTCGGATCTTACTCCACAAAAGGCCGTGGGTATTGGTTTCGCCCAATGTTTGGCGCTTTGGCCAGGTACGAGCCGCTCGATGGTCA
This sequence comes from Verrucomicrobiota bacterium, assembly GCA_043759025.1. Taxonomy (GTDB): domain Bacteria; phylum Verrucomicrobiota; class Verrucomicrobiia; order Opitutales; family Opitutaceae; genus Lacunisphaera. The sequence goes on from JAYVMJ010000611.1 coordinate 1,230, forward strand.
CGATTGTGGGCGGATATCTGGCTGGATTGACGCCGGTCAAATCGGCGGAATTTAGTTTTTTGGTGGGTCTGCCGGTTTTAGCGGGTGCCGCCCTACTTAAAGCGATCAAAAGCGGACCGGCGATGGTGGAAGTCTTCGGCTGGGCAAACTTGTTGCTGGGTGGGTTGGTTGCTGCAGTTTCGGCTGCGATTGCCGTGAAATTTTTGGTGACTTTTCTCTCCCGGAATGGTTTGGCATTATTCGCCTATTACCGGCTTGCACTGGCCTTGGTTATAGCCGCTTTTTTCCTGTTCTAAAGTCTCTTTCGGAACGTTCGCTAAACATCTTGACGGGCTCGTCCACCGACCTCTACAACCTTTGCTTTATATCACTCAATCGCAGCTGTTTTAAGTGACCGTCTGCACTACTCGATTTCTTTATGGCCAATCCGAAACGTAAACAATCCAAGCGCCGCAGCGCCAATCGCCGCGCCGCGAATGCATTTATTGCCCCTGAATTCGCCAAGGATACCGATGGCGGCGCTTTCCGTCCGCACCGGGTCAATCCGAAGACTGGCATCTATCGCGGTCGCCAGGTGTTGAACGTCGAGGTTTAAGACCCGTCCGGCTGTTTCCCGCCATCACTTCCGAGACGGCCAGTCCCACGCCCGCGCAGGCCCGGATTGCGGTTGACGCAATGGGCGGTGACCTTGGACCGGCCGAAGTGATTGCTGCGGTCAAAATAGCGCTCGCCGAAGAAATTGATCCCATCGTGCTGGTGGGAGATCAGGCCCAGCTTGAACCTTTGTTAAAGCTGGAGGGCCTTGGTGGGCATTCAAAGGTTTCCATCCTGCACGCTTCCGAGGTGATCACGATGGAGGACAAACCTCTCCAGGCGCTTAAACGGAAGAAAGATTCTTCGATGGTTCGGGCGATCGAGCTGGTCAAGAATGGAGAAGCCCGTGTCGCCATCAGTTGCGGCAATACCGGAGCCCTCATGGCCGGAGGCACGTTGCGACTAAGGATGATGAATGGTGTCGATCGACCGGCGCTGGCCGCGGTAATTCCCCGGGCAGAAGGTTATTTTATTTTGATCGACGCAGGAGCCAATCCCGAAGCCCGGCCTGAGCATCTCGTTCATAACGCAATTCTGGGAGCCAACTACGCCAAGGTCATTCTCGGACTGGAATCTCCCCGCGTCGGATTGATCACGATCGGTACCGAGGAAGGCAAAGGCAATGCGCTTACGACAGAAACGCACGAGCAGCTGAAAAAAATCACTTCCGTGATCAACTACGTCGGACCAATCGAGGGGTTTCAGGTTTTTCGCAACACCGTCGACGTGGTGGTGTGCGATGGTTTCGTTGGAAACACTCTGCTAAAGACCTGGGAATCCCTCTCCAAATTCATCACGACGATGCTCAAGGAGGAGTTGCGGCAAAACCCGCTGCGGATGGCCGGGGCATTGCTCGCCAAAGGCGCTTTCAATTCGCTCAAAGCCCGGATGAATCCCGATCGCTACGGTGGCGCGCCCTTGTTGGGTCTGCGCGGAAATATCCTGAAAGCGCACGGATCAAGCAATCGTCACGCGATCGCCAGCGCGATCCGCGCCGCCGGCAAGATCATCCATCAAGACCTCTATCATCACATCGAACAGGACATCGCCAAAGCCAACGAACTCAGGCTCGTGTCGACGCCCGAGTCCGCCGTTAACTAATCTCTTATTATGGCTTCTGTGATTATTGCGGGAGTAGGCTCCTACGTTCCCGAACGTATACTTACGAATGATGATCTTTCCAAAATGGTGGACACATCGGACGAATGGATCCGTACCCGTTCCGGCATTCGTGAACGTCACATCGCCGCAGACGATCAGGCGACCTCGGATCTGGCCCTTGAAGCAGCCAAGCTCGCGCTGCTCGACGCGGGAATCAAAGCCTCGGACGTCGATCTCCTGATCGTCGCCACTTGCACGCCAGACTATCCCATGCCCGCCACCGCGTGTGTGGTGCAGCACAAGCTCGGAGTCCCACCCCATGCCACGTGTTTTGATATCGCGGCAGCGTGCACCGGCTTCGTTTATGCCACGGAAATCGCCTATGGCCAGCTACTGACGGGACGTTACAAGTGCGCGTTGGTTATCGGCGCCGAAAAACTATCTTCCATCGTAAATTGGAAGGACCGGACGACCTGCGTCCTGTTTGGCGACGGCGCGGGAGCAGCAGTTCTGAAGAAGGTCGACCAAGCTGGCATAGGGATCATTGGCTCGGACCTGGGTTCTGACGGTGAAATGATGGAATTACTCTATACGCCGGCTGGCGGGAGCCGGCAGCCGGCTTCACCACTGACCATCGAAGCCGGGGGCCACTTCATCCACATGAAGGGCAAGGAAATTTTCAAGAATGCTGTTCGTGTCATGGAAACAGTTGCGCGGGAAATGGTGGAACAACATCACCTTACTTTTGACCAAATCAACCTCGTGATTCCCCATCAGGCCAATTACCGCATTATAGAGTCCTTGGCTGGAAGCCTCGGCGTGCCCTTGGACCGCATCTACTCGAATCTGGACCGCTATGGGAATACATCTGCCGCCTCAATCCCGCTTGCCTTGGACGAGGCACGCCGGGCCGGACGGATTAAACCCGGCGATTACACTTTGCTCGTCGCCTTCGGCGCTGGCTTGACCTACGGTTCCACTCTTATTCGATGGTAATTACCAGTATCATGCGTCGTTTCACCTCCCCTCTGTTTTTGGCGGCTTTGTCATTGCTGCTTTTTATCCCCTCCCGGCTCGCCGCCGATTTGATCTGGACACCCGAGAGTGGGTGGCACGTGGAAGGTGGCGTGCTCGCGGGAATGGGCGGTGAAGACGGACGCAACGCCCTCGACCTGATGAATAAGGCCCGCACTGAGGAGGAAGCGGATCAGGAGAAAGCCGCTCTCTCGCTCTATGCAAAAGTGGGGAAAAAATATCCCAACTCTGTTTTCGCCTCCGAGGCACTTTATCACATCGGCGTAATCCGCCAGAAACGGCGCCAATACTACAAGGCGTTCGATGCTTACCAGCAGATGCTGGCGCGCTATCCAAATTCGGAAAAATTCAACCAGGTAATCGGCGAACAATACCGGATCGCCAGCGATCTCTTCGAAGGCAAACGCCCGCGTATTTGGGGTATAATTCCCGGCTTTCGCAATCGGGAGAAAGCACTCGAATATTTTGAAACAATTGTCCGCACTGCTCCTTACAGCGACTATGCTCCCCTTTCCCTGATCAATGCTTCGAAGGGCTACAAACAAATCGGCGAAAGCGAAGCGGCCATCGATGCGCTCGATCGCATGATCAACACCTATCCAAGGAACGTTCTTACGCCTGACGCCTATTTGAAAATCGCCCAAACCCATTCTTCCTTGGTCGATGGCCCGCAGTACGACCAGGCATCCACGAAGGACGCGATTACCTATTACGAGGACTATATGATCTTATTCCCGGGCGACGCTGGAATGGTTTCGGCGGAAAAGGGTCTCGCGAAAATGAAAAAGACTCTCGCCGAGAGCAAAATCGTCATGGCCGATTACTACTTAAAGTATCGCCACAACTACAAAGCGGCCAAGGTGTTTTATAACGAGGCGATCACGGTTTATCCTGATTCGGACGTCGCAAAACAAGCGCGCGCCAAGCTTGCCATTGTGGACGCCAAGCTCGAACAACAAGCGGCACTTCCCCCGCCAAAGGCGAAGCCGATCAAACCGCAGAAAAAGAAGCGTCTCTGGATTTTCTAAACGCGATTTCCCGCCCTCGGTCGCGTCCGCGATCAAAGTAAAGATCCTCGGGGCAAGCCCCGAGGCATTGAAACCAAGCCAACCATGCCGCTGATCAGTTATGCTCTCCTCCGTGGCACGGGCGTCCCGCCCG
>JAYVMJ010000612.1:0-2583 GCA_043759025.1 Verrucomicrobiota bacterium
CAGGAAATTAGTCCGCTGCTTTTTGGACAAAATCACTGGCTCGCCCAAGGCGACGAGAATCGCACCGGCTATCTGCATCTGCTCTGGCCCAAAGTGAAAGCAAGCGGAGTTCAACTCGTCCGCATTGGCGGCCACGAATACGAAGTTCATCCGCCCTCGATCGCGCGATGGACCGCCATGGTGGATTCAGTGCAGGCGATCGGTGCCGAGCCGCTCGTGCAAGTGCCGCGGCAATTCAGCGCGGGCGAGGCGGCAAATCTCGTGAAACAACTCAACCGGCCCGGTCGCCGCGCCGTGCGCTGGTGGTCGATTGGCAACGAACCGATGTTGCACGATGAAACCACCCTCGATGGCGTTTACGCATTCCTGATGCGGATCGTGCCGGCCATGAAAGCCGCCGATCCGAGCATCAAGATCCTCGTGTTCGACGAAGCATGGATGCGGCAGGAGGCCTACGAGGCACTTTGCGGCGGGCGACTGGACATCACCGGTCAGGACGCAGCGGGACGCTGGCTCGTGGATGGCTTTTCCTATCACAGTTATCCAAACGGGGAAAAATTTGAGCGGAGCGATGTCACGACGTCCGGCGTGGCGAGGATTCGCGACCAGACAAAGGCACTGCTGGTATTGATCGCGCGCGCGAACGAAAAGCACGGACGCACCGGTGACGCACAACTGCGCTGGGCGCTCACGGAGTTCAACGTCACTTATCTCAATCCCGGTCGGAACGTCGAAGGCATCGGAAACCCGTCATTCGTCGGCGGCCAGTTTTTTGCGGAAATTTTCGGCCTCGGCATGGAGTATGGCGCGTTGACCATCGCACCGTGGGCCATCAGCGAGACGGACGATCCGAAGACCGACTTCGGTTACCTCGGGCTGCCGCCGGATTTTTCGCCACGTTCGTCCTATTATCACGAGCAGATGCTCGCGCACAGCATGCGCGGGACGTTTATGCCCACGCGTTCAAACCAGCCGCTGGTCAAGGTCATCGGGGCAAAAAGCGCGAGCGGCGTGAGCGTGATGGTGTTGAATGAGAAACAGACGCAGGAATTTCCCTTTGAACTCACGCTGGCTCTGAAAAAAGCGGCGCCCGCGACGCAGCTGTTGGACGTGCAAGCGGATGCGGCGCTACCCGGGACAACGACCGGCACCATCGCCCCGCAAACCACGCTGCTGTTCGAATTCGATCACACCGGGAAGCTGCTGCGGAAAACGACGTACGACCTCGGACGCAATTTACGCAACCTGCCGCCCACGGTGGAGACGTTTGCCGGCGAATACCCCGACGACTACGAAGGTAAACCGTTTGACGACGCGCGCCATGCCGCCGAACCACAGAAGATCCCCGGCACCGTGTGGTGCGCGTATTACGACCGTGGCGGCGAAGGCATCGCGTACCACGACAGCGACGCGGTGAACAACGGCAGCGGAAAACTGAATCCAGCGAATGGCGATTATCTAAATGAATTTCGCAAAGGCGAAGCCGTGGATATTTCGTACACCAAGTACCACAACGACGTTGACCGGAATCCGTTTAACCACGTGCAGCCCGCGGAAGGCATGCTGTACGTCGGCTGGACCGAACCCGGCGAGTGGCTCAAACTCACGGTCGACGTCGCAACCGCGGGTACGTACGCCGCGGATATCCTCTACGCCGCCGCAGTCGACGGACAAATTTCCATCGACGTGAACCAAAAGCCAGCGACGCCGGCAATTACGCTTCGATCAACGTATGCAGCATCGGAACCAATCGCCTGGCGCAACTGGCACCATTGGGCTCTCGCGCAGCACGCGGTCACACTTACGCTGCCGAAAGGTCGCAGCGTGCTGACGCTGCACATCGAATCCGGCGGCAACATGAACCTGTGCACGCTGGAGTTTAAGCCGCAGGATTAGGCCGCGCCCGACCGCAGGGAAGCACGCCGGCAAACCGCGCCCAGCGCCAGCAGCGTGCAGCCTAACCCAGAAGGTTCTGTGGAGCGAAGCCGACACAGGACCCTTCAACCACGCAGCTATCGATCCGCCGCCACCGCCCGATGGTGCACGGTGCCGCGGAACGGAGGCGGTCAACGTCGCTTTGCTACCGGTCACGCTGCCGAGCGAATTCGTCACGACTACCGTGTAGTCGCCGGGACAACGCTCGCGGGTCTGCCCGGCGTCGGTGGTTCAACGGATGGAACGGGCAGCGCGGCCTTTTTCAGTCAACCCACCAATCTCGTGATCGACGCCAACGGCAACTTGTACGTCGCCGACACGGGCAACGCCTTGATCCGCCGCGTGACGCCTTCCGGCGGCGTCTCGTTATTGGCCGGCGTTCCGGGCATTTCCGGCCTCTCCGACGGCGTGGGTCTCGACGCCTTGTTCGACCAACCGCATGGCGTCGTCCTCTATGACAACGGCAATCTTCTCGTAGCCGACACCGGCAACGCCGCTCTGCGAAAAATCGCCACCGACACCACCGTCACCACGCTAGCGTTGACGACTGCATCAACCCCCGCGCCAGTGACCAACACTCCCACGACCCCGACGACACCAACCGGCACATCGAGCGGCGGCGGCACTTCCGCCCCAGCCAGCAACAGT
>JAYVMJ010000613.1:0-2380 GCA_043759025.1 Verrucomicrobiota bacterium
CGCGCCACGCCGTATCCAAGCACTCGGATTTAACCACAGAAGACGCAGAACACACAGAATGAACATGTTTAAGGTTATAGAAGGATCGATTGATCGGCACCAAATGGTGGGCGCATCGGTCGGCTCAGATCTGAATTCCTTAGGCTGATTTCAGTGTATTCTGTGGGGCTCTACTGAATTGTTCCGGCGGAGCGACCGCCGGGCGAAGTGCGGTCTTAGGATTTCGTGTGTTCGCGAAAGAGCCGGAGATGGGCTTCGATCTGATGCTCGGGTATAAAGTGGTCGTGGGCGTGACGCTGGGCCTGCTCCGAAAAGCGTTTCCGCTGGCCGGGTTCGCGAATCAGCCGGTCCAAGGCGGCGATAAACGCGGGCTGGTCCAGATTCGGGATCAGGCTGCCCGAGCGCCCCGGGGCGAAACATTCGCCGACGCCGACGATATCGTACGCGATGGCCGGCAGGCCGTGCAGTTGGGCTTCGATGAGGAAATTGGAAAGCGATTCGCTCTGCGAAGCCAGCAGGGCGAGGTCGGCGGCAAGATAAAGCGGCACCGGGTCGGATTGATAACCGAGGAATTTCACCCGCGCGCCGAGGCCGAGGTCGTGGGCGAGGCGTTCGCATGTTTTGCGGGACGGTCCTTCACCGACGAGCCAGAGTTGCCAGTCGAGATAACCCGGAAGTTTGGCGCAAATCTCGACGAGCTCCCGCTGGTTTTTCTCCGGGCGGAACATGGCGACGTTAAGCAAAACCACTGTGCTCTGGTTCGCTCCATGATAACGGCGAAGCGCCAGGTTGCGCGGCGCGTCCTCGTCAGAAAAACGCAGCACGGGGTTGTGAATGACCGTGACCTTGGGCGACGGAATATCGTAGACGTCGGTCAGCACGCGCTTGGCGACATGGCTGTTCGCGACGATGTGGCGGCAAAGGCGGAGGGAGCGGAGGAAAAGAGAGGGAAGGAGTTTCCCGGTGCGCATCGTGCAGATCACGGCGGCCCGGGGCAACCGGCGCGCGATGAAACCCGCGTAGCAATTCGCCATGCGGCCCATGCAAAGCACGAGATCGGGCGACGCCTCTTCAGCGGCGCGCAGCAATCCGGGCGCGAACCAGTCGAGGCCGGTGTCGAAGGATTGTAGCGAGCGAAACGCAAAGGGTTGTTGCCCCGCATCCAGTTCCAAGGCCCCCCGGGGCCGAAAGGTGAGCAGCGTGATTTCGTGGCCGGCCTTGGCAAAGGCGGTGGCCATGAACACGGATTGGCGTTCGGTGCCTCCACTGCGGAGATAGTCTTGGACGATGAGAATTTTCATTGCTCCGCGCAGGTACGCGGCAAAAGTCGTCTGATCATTCAATGAACAACGCGTTCGTCAATATGCTGGTGCGATGGCTGATTCTCGCCCTCGGGGTGACGCTGAGCACGAAGCTGGTGCCGGGCATCAGCTATGACACGGGTTCAACCCTGGCCGTGGTCGTGGTGTTGCTGAGTTTTCTTAATACAGTGCTCAAACCGTTGCTGCTGTTGTTTACGCTGCCTTTCATCGTTTTGACCATGGGCGTCGGGATCTGGATCATTAATGCGATCCTTTTTTATTTTGTCGGCCGGCTGGTGGATGGGTTTCATGTGGCCACGTTTGGGGCGGCGTTGCTGGGGGCGTTGATCGTGAGCGTAACCAATCTCGTGCTGAGCCGGATGTTGAATCCGCCGCGTCCGCCGGGGCCGTCCGGGCCCTCAGGCCGTGCCGGACGCACGAAGCCGGACGACGTGATCGATATCTGACGTGAAACGCGTGGTTTGATGACAGAGTTTCCGTTTGACGGACGGGGTGGGGGCGGCGAGGTTGGCGGGCAAAGTCTTAAAACTATGTCTGAAACAATTTACGATCTGGTGGTCATCGGTGGCGGTCCGGCTGGTTACGTGGGCGCGATCCGCGCCGGTCAGCTCGGCAAAAAAGTGGCCGTGATCGAAATGGAGCGCGCGGGTGGCACCTGTTTGAACTGGGGCTGTATTCCCACCAAGGCGCTGCTGAAGAGCGCGGAATTGTACCGCACCATTCAGAAAGCCGACGCGTACGGTCTATCCGTTACAGGAGCGAGTTTTGACTTTCAGAAAGTCGTCGAGCGTTCCCGCAGCGTCTCCAACCAGATGGCCAAGGGCGTGGAGTTTTTGTTCAAGAAGAACAAGGTCGATTATTTCACGGGTAAGGCGCAGGTCGTGGTCCCGGGCATGGTGGAAATCACCGAAGGCGAAAATAAGGGGAAATTTTTCCGCGCGAAAAACATTCTCCTCGCCACTGGCCAAAAGGCGCGGGCGTTGCCCGGTCTGCCGGTCGACGGGACGCGCGTGATGACCTCACGCGAAGCGCTGGCGGCAAAGGCGCCCCCCAAGACA
>JAYVMJ010000614.1:0-6277 GCA_043759025.1 Verrucomicrobiota bacterium
TCACTCACACCTCGAGTCGATCATCCGGGCGCGCTACCACGGCATAAAGGGCGGGCATGAGAAAGACGCTGATCAAAATGCGGGTGAAAAGGCCGCTGACGATAACCAGTGCGAAAGGTCGTTGGGAATCCGTGCCGACGCCGGTGGCCATCGCCGCCGGCAACAACCCAAACGCCGCTACCAGCGCCGTCATCAGGATGGGTCGAAGTCGCAGGATCGCGGCCTCGCGGACGGCTTTGATCGTGTCCATGCCGGTGCCGCGCAGTTCGTTGACATAGGAGATGTAGACCACGGCGGTTTGCACCGAGACACCGAACAACGCGAGGAACCCGATGCCCGACGAAACCGAGAACGGGGTATTCGTCAGCCACAACGCCACGATCCCACCCACCGGCGCCGAAAGCAAAACCCCGAGCACGGTGATCAGCGGAAATTTCAAATTACTGTAGAGCGCAAACAGCAGCAGGAAAATCAGACCCAGCGTCAAAGGCAGCACGATGCGCAATTGATCGCGGGAATTCGTGTACTCCTTATATTCGCCACCCCAGTCGAGCCGGTAACCCTCGGGCAGCCGCACCTGGCTGCCGACCTGCTGTTTCGCATCGTCCACCGCGCCGGCCAAATCGCGGCCTTCCACGGAAAACTGCACGCCGATGTAGCGTGAATTATTTTCGCGGTAGATGAACGAAGCACCCGTCGCGACCTGGATGTCGGCAAATTCCTTCAGCGGGATCTGTTGGCCATTCGGAGTGGCCACGAGGATTTTCCCGATTTCCTCCGGCGTGTCGCGAAACCGATCTTCCAGCCGGACCACCAAGTCGAACTGTTCCTCGCCCTGCACCACCTGGGTCGCCACCGCGCCTCCGACGGCCGCTCCGATCAAGCCATTGAGATCCGCGACATTCAGACCATAGCGCGCGATTTTGTCGCGCCGGATCTTGATCGCGAGACTCGGCTGCCCGAGTTCCTGCACAAGCGTAACTTCCCTGATGCCGCGCACACCCTCCAGGATGTGCTTGATGGCCTTACCCTTGGTTTCAAGCGTCTGGAGATCGCTGCCGAAGACCTTGACGGCAAGGGAACTTTTCAGGCCCGTTTCCGCCTCATCCACCGCGTCCTCGGCCGGCTGCGTGTAGTTAAAAATAATTCCGGGAAACGCTTTCAACCGCTCGTCAATGGCCGCGATGAGCCCGGCCTTGCTGCGATATGAACTTTTCCATTCCGCGTAGGGCTTCAAGCCGACATAGAACTCCACGTTGAAGAAACCGGTCGGATCAGTGCCATCGTCCGGCCGGCCGTGTTCCGAGGAGACGGTGGTGACTTCCGGGAATGAGCGCAGGATGCGGCGAACCTCCGGCGCGATCTTCTTCGATTCCTCAAACGAGATGGTGTAAGGCATCGTTGCACGCACCCACAACGCACCTTCGTCAAGATGCGGCATAAATTCGGCGCCGACCCGCGGAATGAGCAGCAGCGCGCCTCCGAGCAGCAGCACGGAAACGCCGATCGTCCACCGGCGGTGGGCGAGGCACACGTCGAGACCACGGACGTAAAGCGCCTTGATCGCCTCGAACGCGCCGTTGCGCCGTTCCTTTACTCCTTTCCGCAGTGCCCAGGCACACAGCACCGGCAGTAGCACGAGTGTGACCAGCAGCGAGCCGATCAACGCGAAGATCATGGTGTCCGCCATCGGGCCGAAAAGTTTTCCAGATGGGCCCGAGAGCACATAGATCGGCAGGAAACCCGCGACAATGACCGCGACCGCATAAAAAATCGGCCGGTCCACCTCGGCCGCTGCATCGATAATGATCCGGGGGATCGACACCGACTCACCGCGGCGCGCGGTCACTTGCCGGAAAATATTCTCGACCATCACCACCGCGCCATCGACGAGAATGCCGAAGTCGATCGCGCCGATCGACAGCAGGTTGGCGGACACGTTCTGGATATCCAGGCAGATGAACGCGAACAGCAGTGCCAGCGGGATCGCCGTCGCCACGATCAAGCCGGCCCGCAGATCGTAGAGAAAGAAAATCAGGATGACAATGACCAGCAGCATACCGCGCAGCAGATTGGACTTCACGGCTGTCGTCGTCACATCGATCAGGTCACTGCGATCATAGAAGGCGCGAACCTTGACGTCCTTCGGCAGGATCTGCTCGTTGAGTTCCTTTGTCTTGGCCTCGACCCCGCGCAACACATCCTGGGTTTTCGCGCCAGTCCGCATCAGGATGACGCCCTCGACGGCATCGTCCTGCTCCATGTAACCAAACTGACCGAGCCGCGGCGCGTGGCCGATCACCACGCGGCCGACATCCTTCACCAAAATGGGCGTACCGTTGTGCACCGCGAGCACCACGTTGCCAATGTCCTCCAATGTCTCGATCCGCCCGAGTCCGCGCACATAATAAAACTGACCGCCCTGCGAGTAGAACCCGCCGCCGGCGTTGCCGTTGTTGGCGCCGAGCGCATTCACCACCGCGGGCACCGACAATCCGGCCCCGGCGATTTTCGCGGGATCCAGCAGCACCTGATACTGCATGGTTTCGCCGCCGAGACTTGAATCGTCCGCCACCCCCGGCACCGATTTGAACTGCCGCTCAAGAATCCAGTCCTCGATCGTTTTCAATTCCATCGGCGACCGATCGGGGCTTTGCACCACATACCGGTAGATCAAACCCGACGGGGAAAACAGCGGCGCCACCGAGGGCGTCACTCCCGACGGCAGGCTGAGATCGCCGATGCGCTCGAAAGCCTGCTGGCGGGCAAAATAATTATCCGTGCCGTCATGAAACGTGAGGATGACATCCGACAGGCCGTAGAGCGAAATCGAGCGCTGCACCGTCAGGCGCGGAATTCCGTTCATCCCGATTTCCACCGGCACCGTGATCAACCGCTCCACTTCCTCCGCGGCGTGGTCCGGCCATTGGGTGACGATCTCGACCCTTGGCGGCGAAAGATCCGGATAGGCATCGACCGGCAGACGCTTCATCGACCAGATGCCCGCGCCGACGAGCAACAGCGTCATCAGCAGGACAAGAAACTTCTGCCGCATCGCGGAAGCCACGATCCGGTTGATGATCGAGGCGGTGCGGGCAGGATGATCCGGCGGCGGCAAAGAGGAATCGCTCACGAGTGGCTTCACTGGTTTTGTTGGAATTGGACGAAGAGACCACCGTCGGCGACAAACTGCTCGCCGTCCTTCAGGCCCGCCGTGATTTCATAGGTGTCGCCAACGCGGGAACCCAGGGTGACATGGCGCCGGGTGAAGCTGCCGCCGGTCTGCACCAGATAGACAAAAGGAAGATTCTCGTCGTCGCGCAGGATCGCCGCGACGGGCACCAGCAAGCCCGTGCTTGGGCGGCGGGAGTGAATCAGCACGCGCACGTACATCTGTTTTTTGAGCACTTCGCCGGGATTTTTCGCGATCACGCGCACCGCGATCGAACGGGTGTTGGGATCGAGCATCGCGGAAATGTTATCCACGGTGCCCGTAAAGCGGTCCGGGCTCGCACTGGTGACCACTTCGGCGGGATCACCAACGGCGACGGAAGAAAGCTGCGATTCGAAAATGTCCGCCAGGACCCAAACCTGCGAAAGATCAGCCACGGTGAAGCACGGCGTCGTGCCCGCCTGCAACAGTTGTCCCGGAGTGATCAGTTTTTCGACGACCGTGCCGGTGAGGGGCGAGCGGATGACTCCCGCGATGCTGGTCGCCGGCCGGTCCGCTTGGAGATCGCGAATCGCCGCGTCGGTGACGCCGATTGAGCGCAACTGTTGCAACGCCGCGTCGCGGTCGGCTTCGGCATTGACCGCATCCGTTTGCGCCTGTTCGACGTCGCGGCGGGCGATCGCATCGTTGTCGAACAACTGCTGATCCAACTCGGCGATTCGACGGAGATTTTTGGCGGTGACGACCGCCTTGCGATAGCCGCTGATGGCCACGGCATAATCAGGCGAAGCCACCAGGGCGAGCGGATCGCCGGTCTTGACCGCAGCGCCGAGTGAAACCACCAGACGCGAAACCGGCCCGGAAATCGGCGCGAGCACCGTGGTCGCACGGTCGCCGTCAAAATTTACCGTGCCGGTCGTTTCAATCGTTCGGTAGAAGGTCGATGACTTGATCGTTTGCACCTGGAGTCGCTGGCGCTGCGCCGCGGTCACGGTCACGTTGCCCGCGGTCGCCGCTGGCTCGGCGTTGTTTTCGGCCCTGGGCGAACAGCCCGCGAGAACGGCGACGGAAAATGCGGCCATGAAAATGGCGGTGATTTTATTTTTCATGCGGAGTCCCGGAGGAAATGGAAGGCAAGGGCGCGCCCACGGCGCGTTCGAGGTCAGCCCGCGCGTCATTCACGGCGCCCAAGGCATCGGTGTACTGGCTCTCGGCATCGAGGAGGGTTCCCTTCGAGTCGAGCAGTTCGAGGGCGGAGGAACCGCCGAGGCTGTAACTGGCAAAGGCCGCCTTGTAAGCCGCGTGCGCCTCGGGCAGCAGTTCATCGCGGAGATACACTGCCTGCCGCCAGGCGGTCGTTGCCGCCGAGTAAGCAGTCTCAACATCGAGCATGACCTGGTTGACGAGGTCGGAGCCGGTCGCCACCAGCTCACGCTCGTGATGCTTCGCCTGCGTGATCGCACCCTTCTGATGCTGCCAGAAAAACAGGGGCAGCGAGATGCCACCATCGAATTTATACGAATCCGATGCGCCGACAATATGACTGCGCCATAACGTCAGGTTCAGGTCCGGGACCCAGTATTGTTTCGCCAAAGTAGTCGAGTTGCGGGCGGCTTCCTGCTGGACGGTCATGCTCAGCAATTCCGGTCGTGAATTCCTCGCCAGTTCCCTGACCGCGCTGAAATCAGGAAAGGGATCGAGCACTTCCAAGGCATCGGCGGGCTCCAGTTCGGATCGACCCGGACGGCCCAGGAGACGATTCAGTCCCGCCCGCGCCGTAACGGTCATATGCTCGTTTGCGATCAGATCATTTGTGGTCTTGGAAAAATCCACCCTGGCCTTGAGCGCATCCAGTTTCGCCGCCGTGCCAGCGCGATAGCGGGCCTCGGTTTTTTCCAGGAACTGCCGCGACATTTCCTGACTTTGCAAAAGATCCTCGTGATGCCGCAGCGCGACAAGGATCGCATCATAAGCCTGAGCCGTCTGGGCCGCGGTCTGCTGCTGCAATTGCGTCAGGGCATACTGCATCTGCTGCCAGGTGGCGCGTGCGACCTTGCCGTTCAGACGCGTGCGATTCGGGTACGGCACGGTAAATTGCAACCCATAGTCGCGCTCCGAGGCACTGTGCGGTTTGAAGAAACTGGTTAACTGAGTCGATTCCGTGACCAGCGCCGGATCCGCCCAAGCGGTCGCAATCGTGATCCCGGCCTTCGCTTCCTCGACCTGTTCGCGAGCGGCGGTGATAGCGGGATTGTGGGCCAACGCCTCCTGCACCGCCTGCGCGCGCGACAGACGTCGCAATGGCGTATTTTCGCCCCTGTGATTTGTCGGTGTTGCTGCAGCCGATTCCTGCGCCTGCACCGCCACCACGAGGCAAATGACCGATGACCAGACAATGATTGCACTCCATTTCATAGGAATTCTAAAACGCACGATGGCGTGAAACACTAAGGCACCTCTCAACCCACGAAGACGGCATGCAGGCACACCCTCTCGCAACGGACAGACCATGCCACCGGGAAACCGGGGCCAGGTTATTCAGGCAATCTCAACCAACCGGCGGCCCGCGTTCCGGGTGCAACAGGTAACGCGGCGAATCCAAAATAATTTCGATCGAGGAGTGATAGGGTTGCTCGCCCCACTCCACCGCCGTCGGGGGCGCGGCGATCACCGTCAGCGGCAAGGACACTCCATTGGCAAACAGGACGATCGCACAACCGTCGTCAGCGGCCAGACCCGTATCGTGATGGAGATGCTGGTGGAGAATCGGACTAGCCGCAAACAGGCCCAGGACAAAAATCAAAACCGCTCCGCCCGCCGCCAAAGCGGAACGAAAAAAGCTGACCAACCGGGACTGACGGCCAAAACCCATGGGACCTACAGTCGCTAGTATGCTGCGGGCGTCAAGACGGCATCGCCAAGGGGTGGCCCATTCGTCCGGGAACGGCCCGAAGGCATGGCGTGGTTGAACGGCTTGCAGAGTCCGTCCTTTTCCGTCTTTTAAGGACTTGAGAGTGCCGGATTCGTAGGCGGATTAAGCGGCGGCGGCGAGGCTGGTACCCTCGATGCGTGAGAGATCAATCTGCGGGCGGAGGAATATCGCGA
>JAYVMJ010000615.1:0-8146 GCA_043759025.1 Verrucomicrobiota bacterium
AGGGTCGGTTAAACCCACCTGAGACCTAAAAACCAAGCCCTAAAATTTCTTATATTGGCGTGACCCAGACGCGGGCGAGGTTGCCCGCGCTTCAGTACCGAAAAAATGGAGCCACCGCGACCGCGCTGTGGTCGGTTTGGTCTTCCCTTCAATACTCCACCTGAAACTCCGCCGGCAACGGCGCGCTGGCCTTGAATGGGTTGGCGCGTCCCGCAAATTCATACGTAAAACTGGTTTCGAGCGAATGCAGGAAAAGTCGTTTGCTCTTAATCGCCTTCGCAAACGTCCGGTTCCGCCCGAAATCGCCGTACGTCTGGTCGCCAATGATCGGCAGATGCCGTTTGGCGCATTGGACGCGAAGCTGGTGGCTGCGGCCCGTGCGCGGTTCGAGCCGCACAAGCGACGTGGAGAAATTCTTCTGCGTGTGGCGGATCAGCTGAAATTGCGTTTCAGACGGCACATTCCCGATCATCGACGTGCGAATCTGGCCTTGGGATTTTTTGACGGACAACAAATCACGCCATAGATCCGCCTTCAGCTGCGGCTTACCAAACACGATCGCGTTATAAACCTTCCGGACCTGCTTGTTCGCGAAGTGCGATCGGACGGCGGCGGCGAGTTTCTCGCTGGCCGCGGTCAAAATCACACCGGAAGTGGCGGAGTCGAGGCGATTGAGCAACCAGAGGCGCCGTTCGCTATCGTCGGCGGATTTCCAGATGAAACACTGCGCTTCCTTGTCGTAACGGCACGTCAACAGCGCTCGCGCTTCATCCTCCGAACCGTTGGGATGCGAGAGAACGCCGGCCGGTTTGTCGAACGCGGCCAACCCGTTCGCGTCGCGCGCAAGCAACGTGATTCCTTCGTGCAGCGGCAACTTCTCCCAAAAATCTTCCGGCACGGCGCTCACTGATAATAAAAACTCAGGGTCAACTGCTGCTCATCCCCGAGCACGGCAATCATCTGGTCCGTCCATTTGCGATAAGGTTGAGGGAAAGTGATCGCGTTCTGGCACGAAAATACGCCCTGCTTGCCCGCGTCGGAATCCTCGACCTTCACGATCTCAGTTTCACCCTTGGAGTTGATTTTGAAAGTAATCACGACGCTGGAACCATTGGGAGGCGAGACCCGGCTTTCCTGCAGGATTTTATACCATTGAACTTGGATGATCTCCAGTACCTCCTGCAAATACTCGCCGTACTCGCTCCAGCGCGCGTCCTGACCGAGAATACCGATGTTGGTCGTACCCGTGGCGCGATTGGTGAGAATTGTCGTACGAGCCGCCGTGAGATGCGGGCGCGCTTTGGGCTGCGCTTTACTGGTTTGTGCCACCGCGACCAAACCGCCGTCGGGGTCTTTGGCGTCCCGTGCTCCCTCGACCAGTTTATCAGCATGCGTGCTGGGCGCATCAGCCTTTGAAATATTGGTGGCAATGCCTTCTTCGGATTTGCCTTCGGTCTTCTCGAAACCGGAAAGCGGCGTTTGTTCGGCGCGCGCTTTCATTTCTTTTTCCTGCTGCTTGTCGTTGTCGGTTTTTGTCATCTCGGGCGCTGCGGCCGCGCCCTGCTGTGGTTTCGACAAATCGCCGGTCACGATCGCGCTGTCGTTTTTGATTTTATCCTGACCTTTAACGCTCGGGCGGTTCTCAGGATCTTTTTCCTTCGCCGCTTCCTTCTGGGCGGACTGCTGGTTCCGGTTGCTGAAATTCGCGGTCTTGTCCGGCGTGTTCTCGGGAGCGTCCGGGTTTGTTTCCACGAACTTCATCGGGTCCTGCTTTGGCTCGGGTGGCGGAGTCAGATCGAAGTCGAATGATTTGGCGCTGTTTGGCCTCGCCACTGAAATTCCGCTGTGCACGCCGGAAAACCGATTCATGCCAAATCGCGGGGAGAGCCAGAGGAGCAGCACGTGAAACAAAAGCGTGCACGCGATGCCAATGCCGATCGAACGGCGCGAGTAGTCTTCACTGTCCGTTACTTCGGACGACGGCCTTTTGAGCTCTGGAGGTTGTGTCACCACTGGTAAAATCAACCGATCAGACCCGCCTGAGTCAAAATTTGTTTCATCTCATCGAGCGGTAATCCGACAATATTTGTCAGGGAGCCGGAATATTTTTCAACAATCAGCTCATTTTCCTCCTGGATCGCGTAACCTCCGGCCTTGTCCAGCGTATGGACGCGGCTCAAATACAGCTCAATGGTCGCTTCATCGAGTCCCTTGAAATGCACTTCGCTGGCGACGCCTTGGTCGAGCTTCAGGTCGTCACGGCCCCGACGGAGCGCAATACTCGTGAAAACAGTGTGGCCGCGCCCGCTGAGCAAGCGCAACATCGCTCGCGCTTCGGCGGCATCGCGGGGTTTATTAAGAACGGTACGATCCACAAAAACTGTGGTATCGGCCCCGATCACGGTTGCTTCCGGATGCCGGGCGGACACCCAATCAGCTTTTAACGCGGCGTTGTGCCGGACCATTTCCCGCGGATCGGCGTCGGCCGCCTCGTACTCTGTTACCTCGGCCGGGATGACTTCAAAAGGAACTCCCAGTTCGGACAACAGTTCCCGTCGACGAGGCGAAGCGGACGCGAGAATCAGGCGGGAAACGACAAGGGAAGTCATAAGCGGCGCCAGCTAGGCGGAATTTGTTCGTTGCGGCTAGCGGAAATCCCGGCAAAAACACTCAGCGCGGCCATTCCTTGTGGTTGCAGTTGGACGCAATGCCTTCAAGTTGCCCGACAGCATCATGCGCATCGGACTGGCCCAAATTAACACCATCGTCGGCGATCTCGCCGGTAACAGCAGGCGTATCCTCGACGCCTATCGCGCCCTTGTCGACCAAGGTGCCGAACTCGTGCTTTTTCCAGAGCTCGTGGTCTGTGGTTACCCGCCGCGCGATTTGTTATTTAAGCGGCATTTCATTCCCGACGTTGCGAAAGCCACGAGTGGCATCGCCGCCCAGATCGGCGCCGTGCCGGCGTTGTTGGGATACACTGAGGCCAACCCTACCGGCAAAGGCCGTTCCGCCTACAACTCCGCAGCGTTCTGTCATCAGGGAAAAATCGTTTCGTCGGCGCGCAAATGCCTGCTTCCGACCTACGATGTATTTGACGAAGACCGCTATTTCGAACCTGCGATCGAGCCATCGATCATCGAAGTAGACGGGCGGCGCATCGGCCTGACGATTTGCGAGGACATCTGGACTCACCCGCTCGTCCCGACGCGACGGTTTTACAGCCTCGATCCCGTGAAGTGGTTGCGCACGCAAAACGTCGAACTCGTGCTCAATCTCTCGGCGAGTCCGTGGCATCTTTCGAAAAACTCACTGCGACGCACGTTAGTGTCCGATGCCGCGAAAGCGTGCCACTGCCCGGTGGCCTACTGTAACGCGGTCGGTGGCAATGACGAATTGATCTTCGAAGGGCGCAGCGTGGTGTGCGATGCCGACGGAAAGTTACTCGGCGGTTTGGCGGCGTTTCGCGAGGATTTGCAAGTGATCGATGTCCCGCTCGCGGGCGATCCCGTGCCGACGCCCAATGCGATTTGTCTCCATCCGACCTACGAACAGGAGGACATGGCCGATGTTTACGACGCGCTGGTGCTCGGGGTCCGCGATTACGCGCAAAAGACCGGTTTCAAAAAAGCGCTGCTCGGTCTGTCGGGTGGCATCGATTCGGCGCTGACCGCCGTGATCGCCGCAGAGGCGCTTGGCGCAAAAAACGTCATTGGCGTGAGTTTGCCGTCAGCGATTTCCAGCCGGCACAGCAAGGACGACGCCCGTGTGCTCGCGGAGAATCTCGGGATCGAGTTTCATACGATTTCCATCGGCGACACCGTGGCGGCGGCCGAGCAGACTTTGGGCCCGATCTTCGCGAATCGTCCGCGTGACATTGCCGAGGAAAATATTCAGGCGCGCGCGCGCGGGCTGTTGCTCATGGCGATTTCCAATAAATTCGGCGCGTTGCTGCTGACCACGGGAAACAAGAGCGAACTCGCGGTCGGTTATTGCACGCTGTACGGCGACATGTGCGGCGGCCTCGCCGTCATCAGCGACGTTTTCAAAATGCAGGTGTACGCGCTCTCCCGCTGGATCAACCGCGCGAAGGGAATTATCCCCGCGTCAACGATCGAGAAACCGCCCAGCGCGGAGCTGCGGCCCAACCAAACTGATCAGGACAGTTTGCCCGCGTATGATATTCTCGACGGAATTTTAAAAGGTTACGTAGAGGAAGGGCTGTCGCGGGCCGATCTCGTCGCGCAAGGTTACGATCAGGCGGTCGTCAACGACATCGTGCGCAAGGTCGACCTCAACGAATACAAGCGCAAACAAGCCGCCCCCGGTCTAAAAATCACTCCCCTCGCCTTCGGCGTCGGCCGCCGCATCCCCATCGTCCAAAAATACGTCAGCTGATTTTTTTTAACCACTAATCCACACTAACGGGCCACTAATAGAGAATCAATGAACCCACAGTCCGATCTACATCAGCAGGCAGGTTACGATTTTATAGCGGCGGTATTCGACGCGCATAAAGAAATGGGCGGAGGCTTTCTGGAGGAAGTTTATCACGAAAGTCTGGAGCTGGAGTTAGCCGCGAGAAACATTCCCTTCATCAGCAAACCAACGCTTACGCTCTTCTATAAAGGTCGTCCGCTTCAGAAAAAATATCAGGCCGATCTCATTGTTGTCGGAGAAATCCTGGTGGAACTGAAAGCAGTCAAGGCGCTCCTGCCTGAGCACGACGCTCAATTGATCAATTATCTTCGGGCCACCCGTAAGCGTGTGGGTTATCTGATTAACTTCGGTGCCTTCCCGCGTCTCGAATGGAAGCGCTTGGTACTCTGATCCGAATTAGTGTTTCATTAGTGTGTATTAGTGGTTAAAAAAAATGTCTTCCTCCGAATCCCTTTTCGCCCGCGCCCAGCAGCTCATGCCGGGTGGCGTCAATTCTCCCGTTCGCGCGTTTCGCTCCGTCGGCGGCGCGCCGTTTTTCACGAAGTCGGCGCACGGCGCGACCCTCGTCACTGCGGACAATCGCGAGCTGATCGACTTCGTCTGCACGTGGGGACCGGCGATTCACGGACACAATCACCCACGCATCAAAGCCGCCATCGCGGCCGCGCTCGAAAACGGCACATCCTTCGGCACGCCCAACCCGTACGAAGTCGAGATGGCTGAATTGATCGTGAAATTTTTCCCGTCGATCCAAAAGGTCCGGCTCTGCAACAGCGGCACCGAAGCGACGATGTCCGCCATCCGTCTCGCACGCGGCTTCACGAAGCGCGACAAGATCATCAAGTTTGCCGGCTGCTATCACGGCCACAGCGATTCACTCCTGATCAAAGCCGGCTCCGGCGCGCTGACGCACGGGCATCCCGACAGCGCGGGAATCCCTGCCGCTTTTGCTCAGGAAACGGTGGTTCTGCCGTTCAATAATCCTGCGGCCCTTGATGCCGCATTTGCCGCCAATCCCGGAAAAATCTCCTGCGTCATTCTCGAGCCCTACATCGGCAACGTTGGTTTCATCAAGCCGGACGCCGGTTACTTGCAGCACGTCCGTCGCGCCTGCACGGCAGCTGGTGCGTTGCTGATTTTTGACGAAGTCATGACCGGCTTCCGTCTCGCCCGCGGCGGAGTACAGGAGTTGGAGAAAATCGTCCCCGACCTCACCTGTCTCGGCAAAATCATCGGCGGCGGCCTGCCCGTCGGCGCTTTCGGTGGCAGGGTAGAAATCATGGATCTCCTCGCGCCGCTCGGACCGGTTTATCAGGCAGGCACACTGAGCGGAAATCCGCTCGCGATGGCCGCTGGAATTGCGGCGCTTACGTTGCTGGAGGAGCTGAATCCGTACGCAAAACTCGACGCGATGGGCCGCCAGATTTGTTCCGCCGCGATGGCTGCGGCCTGTGGCAAGGGTCTTGCTCTGCAAGCTCCGCAAGTCGGTTCCATGTTCAGTCTTTTCTTCACCGCCACCCCCGTTCGCGACTACGAGTCCGCGCTCACCTCGGATGCGAAACTCTTCGCTCGTTTCTTCCGTCATTGTTTGGCTGGCGGCGTTTATTTACCCCCAAGTGCCCACGAATCATGGTTCCTCAGCACGGCGCACGAGGGAGCAGCCATCGACCGCGCTTGCGAAGTCATCACTTCGGGCATTAAATCCCTCTAAGAAAACAACCGGTCGAGTCGTTATTCCCTATACGCAACCAGAGATGAATACCAAGCAGCCTAGTCGTTTCACTTCCCCTTTCCTAATCGTCCTTCTCGCTTCGCTCCTTAGCTCAATTGCGTTTCCCTCGTCACTTTTTGCCCAGCCGGTCAACGCACCGTTGATTTCGATCAATGAATTGCAGCCCGGAATGAAGGGCGAAGTCTGGACCGTTTTCAAAGGCAGTACGCCCGAGTCATTCGCTGTTCAGGTAACCGGAATTCTCCGCAACGCCCTCGGGCCCGGCAAAAGTTTGATCCTCTGCGAACTCACCGACTCGCGCGTGCAATTGATGGGCGCCGTCGCCGGCATGAGTGGCAGCCCGCTCTACGTTGACGGCAAACTCGCAGGCGTATTGTCGTATCAGATTCAACGCTTCGAAACCGTGCGGTACGCCGGCTTTACTCCGATCAGCGACATGATGGAGGTCAGCTCGTTGCCGACGATAAAAGGCGGAACCGCGCCCGAACCGATTCCAGTCAAGAGCGTACGTGATACTCGCGCTACGGAAATGAGCATTGGTCAATTCACCCCGATGACCCCCGCATTTTCCCTCGGCGGACTTTCGCCAAATGTCGCTGCGGCCATGGAACCGCGTTTCAGTGCGCTCGGGCTGAACATCAGCGGCCTCAGCGGCAATATGGGCGGTGGAGATGACGACAATCCGCCGATCGCATTGCCCAAAGAACTTCACCCGGGCAGTGTGGTAGCGGTCGCACTGGCAATCGGCGATATCACGATCGCTGGCACGGGCACCGTTTCCCATGTGGACGGCAATCGCATCCTCGCCTTCGGCCATCCGATGCTGTCGCTCGGCGCCACGGAATTGCCCATGGCCTCCGCCGAGATTGTTACGATTCTCCCGAGCCAGTTTAATTCCGTCAAAGTGAGCAACACCGGCGGTATCATTGGTTCCTTCAGTCAGGATCGCCTTTCCGGCATCTACGGCGAGATCGGACGCAAACCGGAAATGGTTCCGGTCGAGGTCGATTTTCCCGGCCGCATGAATCGCAAGGCCCTCCATTTTCAAGTCGTGCGTCAGGAGCAGGTGCTGCCCATGATTTGCGCCACCGGTCTCGCGCAAGCAGTCATGGGGTCGAACGAATCAGGCTTCGCGCGCGGTTTCAAGGTCACCACCACCGTCGATTTCCCCGGCATCAAACCGGTCGAGTTGACCCAGATTTATTCCGGTCCGCAGGGTTTCAACCAGGGACTAGGCGACTTCGTCGGCATGCTTTCGATGTGGCTGTTCAATCCCTACGAACGGATATTCCCCGAGCATATTCGCTTTAGCATCGAGGACACGCCGGAGACACCACAGGGTGTGGTCGAGCAAATGCAACTCTCGCGCTCGGAGGCTGCTCCCGGCCAACACGTCGACTTCACTGTGGGCTGGCGGGGATTTCAGCTGCCAGCGGAGTCGGACACGCTTGGTCTCGATATTCCGCGTGAATGGGCCGGCAAGGATCTCGAGGTTATTCTCACCACCGGCCCAGCGTTGGATGAGCTCACCGGCAAATCGCATACAGTCCACGTCGCCGAGCTCCGCAGCTTTGAGGAATACCTCACCGCACTACGCAGTTTTCGCGAAACCGATGGCCTGTATCTGGCGGTGGTGGAAAAATCCCGGATGTTCAGCGACCAACGCGAATCCACCCCAGACATGCCCGGGTCGCTCGAACGCATCGCTCGTAACGCGGACGAAACCCGTTTCCAGCGTCACGACGTGCTCACGCCGCTGTGGGAAAAGCAATTGCTGCCCGGGCGACTCTTTAATGTACGTCTGGAGAAGTCGCTCGCGATCACCGATTGATTCTCCGATGGCGCTGATCGGGGACTCAAAATGAAACCGCCGCGACTAGCAGCCTGTCGGACTTTGGCGTTTGATCTTTTCCAATAATTTATTGAACAAAAAGGGCGGGAGGGCGACGAAGGAGGATGCCTGTACGCACTGTG
>JAYVMJ010000616.1:0-4824 GCA_043759025.1 Verrucomicrobiota bacterium
GCGGGCGGGCACGCGGACTAGATCATCAACGCTGGCGCAACCACTACTTCGACGAGCTGGGCCTGTTCAGCCTAAAGCAAGCCCATCGCTCGGCCTGTCCAGTCTCCTGGAGAGCAAGATCACCAACTGGAGAGCCGGATGCGGGAGACCCGCCAGTCCGGTTCGGAGGGAGGGGCAGGTTCTATCCCTGTCCCTACCCCTATCAATTGCGGAGCAGCCGATTAAAGCGGGACGACCGTGTCGCCGACATGCAAGCGGCCGGCTTTGGTTTCGTGGATTAAATTCACCCCAAAATTTACGTCGCTGGGGTCGGCGATATCTCGTCGGAAAGTGGCGAGCGTGCGCAGCGGTTCCTTCCCGAGTCGTTCGCCGGTGAGCTGATCGGTGGTCGTTACGACGCAGCGGGCGCACGGTCCGCCATTGCGAAACAGGGCGTCGCCGATTTGCAGACGCGACCAGTGGTCTTCAGCGAATGCCTCGCAGTCGTCCACAACAATGCTCGGCCGGAAACGGTTCATCGGCACGGGGTCGGCGTGGTTTTCCTGGAGGCGATCGTTGAGGGCGGCGAGGGACGCTTCGCTGATGATAAGAAACGGAAACGCGTCGGCGAAAGAAACGGAGTCGCCGGGACGGGCGCTGGATTTGAGCATCGGACGCTGAAAATCCCGGCCGATTCGCACGAGATGACATTTGATTCCGAGGAAATCACTGAGCCATCCTGAAGCGTCGTCGCCACAGTCCTCGGCTCGTAGGTTTTCACTTTTCCACACGCTCACTGAACGGACAAGGGCGTTCGGCTGGGCGGCTCGCGGCACCGTGAGTTGTCCCGCACTTTCCGCGGAGAGCGTGAGCTTGTCTGCGCTCAGGACGGCATCGATTCGAGCCATGCGAGGCACGGTTCGTTGTGTGATGAACTTTTCGGTCGCGTCGACGATAAGGAAACGCCGGTCGCCGACAAAACCCAGCGCGTCAAACTCCGCGCGCGTCAAGGCGTGGCCGCGCAGCGCTTTGACGGGATAAATAAACAGACCAGTGACGCGTGGCATCGGGGCGGATGATTTGGATGCGGCGGGCGCTAACTCGTTTTGCGCTGATAGTTCACGAGGTAAATCTGCTGACCCGGTCCGGTGGTGAATTTCGCCGGGCAGTTGCCGCTCAGACCGTAGCAGATGGAAAGCGCGTTCTCGGTGACTTTGAAAAGAGACGGGATGATGCGTCCTTCATTCGTGCCTTGGATGCCGCGCAAGGTGATGCGGGTCGCGGTGATTTCGTACGTGCCGTGATCGTGGGCTTCGCCGCCGAACCGCACGGTGTATTTGCCGTCGGTTAGCTCGAGCTCCATTTTCTCCAGCGCCATGCGCGGCGCTTCTTCGCCGTCGAGTTCCGCGTACACGGGATGCCAGATTCCTTCGGGTGATGCCATGGTGAAAATGGGTCACAAAAATCCAAAAAAAGCACGAAAAGAAATCAACCACGTGCAGCCGTCATTTTCGCGCGAATGTAAACTAATAGAATACTTAAGCCGCAGGCGCGGTTTCAAACCTCATGGTCCTTCGCCAGCCGTCATTCCGAGCGTAGCGAAGAATCCAGGTGTTCGCTCGTGGCATTACGTTCGCACCCATGGATTCTTCACTTCGTTCAGAATGACAAACCGGGTTTTAAAAAACTCACTGACCCCTTGCGGGGAGGATGCGCCGTTTTCCGGCTACGCGCGCTTGAGGACGTCGCGAGGAGTCGTTTCCACGGAGCCGGGTTCAGTGAGTTCCTTGGCGCCTTTCGCGCCGAGTTCGACGAACTTGCGGGCGCCCGGTAGCACCGTGCCTTCGAAAGCGCCGATGGCGGAGTTGTAGGACTTGCTCGCGTTTTCCAAACCGCGCCCGACCTTGTCGAGATGATCGGCGAAACCGCTGATGCGATCATAGAGCGCGCGGCCGAGATTGGCGATTTCCTCGGCGTTTTTTGAAACGGATTCCTGCCGCCAGCCATACGCCGCGGCTTTGAGCAGCGCGATCAAGGTGGCGGGCGTGGCGAGAAGAACTTTTTTCAAGATCGCGCGGTCGATGAGCGTCGGATCGGATTGCAGCGCGCCGGAAAGAAATTGATCTCCGGGCAGAAAGAGGACGACGAATTCCGGCGAGGGTTGAAATTGCGCCCAATAATCCTTCGCGCCGAGGGCGTCGATGTGGCTGCGCACTTTGCTGGCGTGCTCGGCGAGTTTCGCGATGCGAACAGATTCATCGGAGGCGTTGGCGGCTTCACGATACGCGTCGTTCGGCGCTTTGGCGTCGATCACGATTTGCTGGCCGCCGGGCAGGCGCACGATCAAGTCGGGGCGGAAGCCGCCGGAGGATTGTTGTTCGGTGAAATCGCAATACGAACTCATGCCCGACATTTCCACGACGCGGCGGAGTTGGAGTTCGCCCCACGTGCCGGCGGTCGTGGTCGAGCGCAGCGCGGTCGTGAGCTTGGCGGCCTCGGCTTGCAGCGAGGTTTGGGCGGTGCCGAGCGATTTCAACTGTTCGGAGAGCTGGCCGTAAGCGCTGGCGCGGGCTTTTTCGATTTCGCCGATTTTGGCGTCCACTTTTTCGAGAGACTCTTTGAGAGGCTTCACCATCGAATCGATGGCCTGCTGGCGCTTCCCCAGTTCGTCGGAGGATTGCTGGTGAAGCTTGCTGAAGGATTCGCGCGCGAGTTCTAGAAACGATTGGTTGTTCGAGCGGAGGGCGTCGGCGGAAAGGGCCTTGAACGAATTGGTCAGGCGTTCGTGGGCGTCGGTGAGGGCGGAGATTTTTTCCGCGGCGGCGGCGCGCTCGGCGGCGAGATTATTTTCGATTTTCGATTTTTGAGCTTCGATGTCGGCCAGACGCGTGCGGGTGATTTCTAAATCGGCTGCAATCAACCGGGCGCGTTCGGTGATGGCCGCGGAGCGGGATTGGGCAATGAACCAGCCCAAGGCGCAGCCGACAACAAGACAGAGGAGCGCAATGGCGATTTCCATGGTGCCGGAGTGAACGCCGGAAATCGCGCGCGGGCAAGTGGCGAGTGAACGAGTGCGTGTTCGCGCTGCGAACGTCACCTCACGACCGGACCGATTCAGAATGGCGTGTCAGATCCGGAGGGTTCCTTGGCGGGAAAATAGATCGTGAAGCGGGTGCCGTCGCCGGGGCGCGACTTGACGTGAACCAGTCCGCCGTGGGCTTTTACGAGACGCGATACGATGGCAAGGCCGAGGCCGGTGCCGGCTTCACCCTTGGTGGTGAAGTAAGGTTCGAACATTCGGGCGAGAACTTCACCGGGAATTCCCGGCCCTTGATCCAAGACCGAGAGCGCGACGACCGGAGGCACGTTGGCAAAGCTTTTGAGTTCGATGAATCGCTCGGCGGGACTTTCGATAAACGTCTCCACGGGAAGAGGGGCATCAAAGCGCTCTGCCGTTATCCACACGGTCTGCGGTTGGGCGGAGCTTTGAAATGCGTTGATGGACAAGTTCAGCAGAATTTGAATGAGCTCCGTGCCGCCGATTTGCGCGGCAGTGTTGACGTCGAGATGTTTGATCGCGAGTTGGCCGCCTTTGACGCTCGGGTGGTTGCGCATGAGCGTCTGAACGTCGTCGAGCACCTGGTTAACCGAAACCTCGGGCGCCTGCATGCTGCGTTTGTTGACGAAGCGCAGGTAGCGACGTGTGATTGCAGAACACGTGCTGACCTGTTTGGCGAGCGTGCCGACATCTTCGCGCACCGCTTGCAAATCCGAACCGTGGAGCGAACCGACACCCTCCAGGCGAAGCGTGAGCATTTCAACATAGCCGGTGATGACGGTGAGCGGATTGTTGATGTCGTGGAGCGCGCCGGCGTAAATTTCGGTGGTCGTGCGGGCCATTTCCTCCTTGAGCGAGGAATCATTGAGCTGGTCGGAAAGACCCCTGAGACGTTCACTGGTGTCGGAGACTGTGTCGGAAATGCGGCGGAGATGCAGCGCGCGCGTGACGGCTTCGCGAATCGTGGAAAGATCGAATGGCTTGCTGAGGTAGTCGCACGCGCCGAGCCGGAGCGCCTGACGCGCGGTCTCGATGGTTTCGTACGCGGTCAGCATGATGATCTCGATATTCGGGTCGATCACCTTCAAACCGCGCAGGACTTCGATGCCGGATTTGCCGGCCATGCGAATGTCGAGGATCGCGAGACTGATGGGATGGCTGCGGGCGTACTCGAGCGCCTTGTCGCCGTTGTCCACGGCGTACACTTCAAAATCTTTTTTGAACACCATGCGCAGCGAATGCCGCGGGCCCTCCTCGTCGTCCACGATGAGGAGCGTGGGCAGAATGGTGGCGGTGGGGGCGAGAACGGGGGCACTCATGACCGACGACGCAGTTTGCATAATGATTTTAGAAACGCCACTCCAGAGAGAGCGAGAGGGCGTCGATGGAGTTCTGGTAGATGCCGTCGGCGGTCGCGCCGATCAGCGAAGGAGGACTGCCCGTGACCGTGCGCGCGCTGCTCTCGGCGTGGTGCCACGCCAGATTCGCGCCGATATTTCCGGAGGTGTACCCGACGCCGAGCGAGTAGAAGTTGCGATTGGCATCGGGTACGGCAGGCGTGTAAGTCGAGTCGGGAATGGAATTTTCCGTGTAGAGATAACCGGCGCTGACGTTCCAGTTACTCGTCAGGTAACGGGTGACGCCGAACTCGTAGAAGAAGCCGGATTGCCAGTTGAAGGGGAGTGGAACGGCACCCGAGGCTTTGTTGATGGTGACGGTATTGAGGCGATCCCAATTGGTCCAATCGAGATTGACCTCAAGGTTCCACTGCGGAGTTGGACGATAGG
>JAYVMJ010000617.1:0-1713 GCA_043759025.1 Verrucomicrobiota bacterium
GCACTATTTTGACGTGTGGTCCAAGTTTCAGCAAACCCACGGCTTCTCCGATGCGGAAGCGCACCAGCATTTCGCCACTTGGGCCGCCGAAGATCATTACACGTCGCTCGCCGTCGAAATGAAACTCCTCGCCGAAGCCGGCTTCACCGAGCCCGACTGCTTTTGGCGCAGCGAACCCCAAGGGGTGTTTGGTGGAATTAAATAATTCCGTAGAACCGGGCCTGGCAGAAACAGACGCTGGATCATCGAGCACTCATAGTCGGCCTTCGTCGGCGTCGTGGATATCAAAAGCGGTTTGAATATCATGGCGGTCCGACAATCCCAGCAGTGCCTTCTGTTCCGTAACCCAATCGGACACATCGTCACGCCAACCTCGCTTGGACAGAAACGCGTTGAAAACGATTATATCTTCTTCTGTTGGCCGGCGACCGTTGACATAGCACCATTCCAAAACCTTTGCGTCGTCTTTCTCCGCCAGCGTCACGGCAACCAGCGCGTCATAGTCAACGTGAAGAAAACGACACATGCGTCCGTCAAAGCCATGGCCGCGATTGTAGTCCGCCGGTAATCGGTTTTGTGCATGCAACCGAATTTTATCCAACATGCGGGCGAAGAATACCAATCCTCCAACAGCGACGCGATCTGAACGAAGACCGGAAATTTTCATGATAAGTAGCGGGAATTACTATAACCAATCCGAATACACGCGGTCGGATTTAACCACAGAAAACTTGGAACACATGTATGAATATTTCTGAGATCACAATGGGATCATTTGACAGGCACCAAACGGAGGACGCGTCGTCCGCCTCAGCTCCAAATTCATTACTCTGATTTCAGTGTATTCGGTGTGTTCTGTGGGCCCTCTACTGATTGTTCCGTTAAGATTCCTCACGTCAAACACCGCACGGACATATCTCGCAACACCACTTCCTGTTCATTCGGCCGGCGGATGATTTCCTCGAAGGCGCGGACGAATTCCTGCTGGTTGTCGATCAACCGGCGCAACGTCGGCAGTTTCGCCGAGCCGACCAGTTTGCCGACGTACCATTGGTTTTGCGTGAAAATATTGTAGGCGCTCTTCTCAGTGTCGCCGCCGAAATGCTCCGAGTAAGCCGCCTGCGCCTTCGCCCACGCCGCTTTGTCAAAACCGTACGGACCGGGCGCACGCAGGTCGCCGGCATCCATCAGCACCCGCACTTGCAACAGAATCCGATTGCGATTCTGGAGCGCGCTGATGATCGGTCGCGCGTCGCCTCCTGCAAAGAAATGCCGCTGCAGTTCAACCAACGTCCCGCGCAAATCACCGGCAAAAAAGCGTTCGGCCGACGCGAAAAAATCGCCCTCGGCAAAGTTGGGGGTCAATTCCTCGACTTGCGCTTCCTCGATCACCCCGCCGTCGCCCACGTAGGTTGCGAGTTTGCGCGTCTCTTCGGTCAGCAAACGCGTATTCGCCCCCACTTTTTGCAACAAGAGTTCCAGCGCGCCGTGGCCAAACGTCGCGTTCCATCCCTTCGCCTCGACCAGCGCCACGATCGCCAGGCCCTCGCCGGCCGATTCACCGTCGCCACCGGCCAGCGTAAAATCCGAATTCGCCTCGCACCATTTGGCAAACGCGCGCCGTCGATCCACCGGTGCCGCCGTGATCACGATGGTCACTTCGTCCGCCTTCGCTTTATCCAACAAGTCCTGCAACGCCTCGACTTGTTTCAA
>JAYVMJ010000618.1:0-3423 GCA_043759025.1 Verrucomicrobiota bacterium
TGGCGAAAAGCCCCATGGCCAGTGCGATGCGATCGACATTTTCGGCTGCACGATTTCGACGCAGCTGCAGCGCGAGAAGCAGCGTGGGCAGGTACATGAGAATCGCCACGCCCGGCCATTGCGAAGGCCATCCGAGTTGGAGCAGGAATGAGGCGAAGAATTGTTGCAGCGACCCGGCCGATTGGACGAAGGCCCCGCTGTGCGGCTGATGAGCGCGGGCGACGAGAAGCAGGATGAATCCCGTCGCACCGAGTAACGCCGGCGCGAGCCAGCGCCCGCGCCGGTCCTGCGCCGACGTCCAGAACACGGTGATGACGACCGCGACCGGCGCGGCCCATATGCTGCCAAAAGTAAACAGCGCCCCGAGCCCCGCCGCCTGCGCGAGCCACCATTGGGGTGAATTGACCGACTGCTCGAACGAGCCGCGGACGTGCCAGATGACGAGAACGAGGGCGATCGGAACCAGTGACTGAAATCCCCACGTACTGTTTTCCCACCCGTGCGGCAACGCCGCCAGCGCGATGGTGAGCCCGGTCAAAAGTAACGCTGGCAGCACCGGTGCCACGCGCCGCAGCCAGCCGGTCCAGACGCCCGCCGCGAGCCCGAAGAGCGCGGCGTTGATCGTACATTGTAATTTCGGATCCCATCGTCCGATGAACGCGGCCTCCAGCCACGCCAGCAAACGCGTCCACACCGGGATGTGTTCATGATGGGAACGGAAAAAATCCGTCCACGAGAGTTTACCCTGCAGCCACGGGACAATGATCTGATGCGCTTCAACCCACCATTGGTCGAGATAAGGCGTGTCTCCGGCGTAGAGTTGGATTTCGCGACAGCGGGCCGCGAAGACGGCGAGCGCCACTCCTCCCGTCCAGAGCCAGCCGGCGGGCGGGCTTTGCCAAGACTGAGAGTGACGGCTGGATCGACGGCTCACTTATTCGATCTTGATGTTCGACCACGCGGTCCAGTCCCAGCTCGGGTTGTTGTTGGGCCCGTTTTGGACTTCCAGAAATAGCCGCCCGCCCACCAATCCCTTGAGGTTTCCGGTGAAATCCTGCAGGCCGCGGTCAGACGTATTTTTCACCGGGTCGAGATAACGGCGGAAGAGTTCGACCCGATCGGTGCCATTGGACCAGTAGACGAGGTACAACGCGCCGTCGGTATTTCCCCCGTTGGTGTAAGTGCCGGTCATCATGCCGAACTTGCCGCTCACCAAGGTCGGGTTTTTCGGCAGGTCAAAAATCATCTGGCTTGGCGCATGCAAAACAGCCGCCTCACGCCCGTCGATGATGGTTTCCGACACCGGCGTCAGCGCCGTGTAACTGACCGGGAACGATTGGAACATGTGCAGCAGGCGTTCGATGGCGCCGGCGAAGAATTTCTTGCCCGAAGTGGGGAACGGGATCGACGAAAGTTCGATCGACGCGTTCGGAGCGAAAAACTTCAGTTGATCCTCCGGGATTTTAATCGTGATCGACCGGACCTTTTTCACCGGTTCGCTGTTGGCGAAGTGCATGTAGTCCACGACATCCTCGATCAGCGGATTGAGCACGAATCCGGTCTGGCCCTGCGGCAATGGCATCAGGAAGTCGCGCTTCAAATTCTGCTCGGTCTCAATCTGCAGCACGACCTGGGGCGGCTTGTAGAAGAAACTCCGGAGTTGGCCGAGGAATGACGGGTGAAGATCGACTTTCAGCCAGAGGGCTTGATTGGAAAGCGGGGCGATCTTGAGGGGTTCATTGACCGGAAGTGTTTCGGATCGCAGCAGCTTGGGTTCATACTTGGCCGGATCAAACGGACCGGGCGTCAGGTGCCAGAGTCCATACCCTTTTTCCGTGCGGATATATTCGTAACGATACGCGAGCATGAGCAATACGCGGGCGTCGTCCATGGTCGGCAGGCGGCCGTCAATCGTCTGGATTTTCGAGAGCACGTACTGCGGCGCCCGATCGGATGCATAAAGTTCGTAGTTCAGCCGGTCGAGGGGCGGATTGAAGGTCGAGTAACTCTGGATGACGGGCCGGGGTTGGTAGTTAAACCGGTTGAGTATGGCCGTGCCGATTTCGAAGCCGACCACATCAATGGTGGATTTACCGGCGATCTCGCGCGTCATGTACAGATCGGCTGCTTCACGGGCGGTGTTAAGGCGATCGCGATAATTTTGGCGCGTTTGCTTCCAGTCCATTACCTGCTCGATATTACTCCAGGCCTTTTCCTGAAAATGGCCGAGCGAATTCCGCAGAACGCCCCATAGGGAATTCTCCAAGGCCCACAGCGAAAGGAAAATCGCGGCGAGGAAAACCCAATAATGTCCGCGGCGACAGCGGGGTGGATCGTCGAGCAGGGCGGGGTAGGCCGTCAGCGGCAAAAGTGCGCAATAGAAAAAGCCGATCATGTGTCCGTCCGCGCGGACGAAGCCGTGTTTCCAATTCAGGTAGATGAACGCCCCGAGTAACAAGGTATTTGAGACTGCCCGGGGCTTGTCGGTGTGCAGCCGGACGTGAACCGCGGAATAGCCAATCAGCAGAAACAGGATGACGAGCCCTTTCCACAATGGCGGGAGCGGGGCGGGGAACCCCATCGACCTGAGCCAGCCGTCGCTGATGAACCACGACCCGTAAAAATACGCGGGCAGATTTCCCAGGTTTTGCCCCAGCGCGATCCAACCGGCGAGATAGGCGAGCGTATAGGTGAGGGCGACGATGCCGGCTTCCCGCCAGCGCCGATTATAGGCGCTGTACGCGCAGGCGACCAACACAACAAAAGACGCCAGCAGGAAATTGGTGAATTTCAGCTGGCTCGAAACGGAAAGCACGATGGCGATCAGCAACGTACTGTTTTTCCATGGCGCACCGCTCCGGCGCAAAAGCTCAAAGCCAAGGATGGCGATAATCAGCATGTGCAGCGCGTCTTCGTATGAAATGGCGAGGAGCAGAAAGAATAGCAGGAATATCAGGCGCGCCCGGCCGCGCAGGCGTTTTGCCTGAAGGACCATCGTGGAGGCCGCGACCACGGCGACGGCCAACTGGCCGACGATGAGCGCCCACCATTGGTTCCCGGAATAGGTCTTCCCCATGATGAATCCCAACGGGCCGTAATTGAATACGACATCGCGGCCGAACTGCATCCCGTGTTCATAAAAATAACCGAGCGCCATTCGCCACGACGGGTCGAGATCGGCGGCCGGCATGAGCGGGAAACTGAAGGTCGCGATTACCGTAACGACGAACAGAATGCTCCAGCCGGCGATTCTTGATACGCCGGGTGACAGGAGGGGTTCGGGAGTTTCGGGAGACATGGGTGAAAGGGTGGAAAAGGACCGGCGGCGACGCAGCTCAGCGGGCGATGTAAATGTCGGTCCAGCCCGTCCAATCCCAGCCGATATCGTTGTACGGGCCGGGATTGACTTCGAGATAAAGCAAG
>JAYVMJ010000619.1:0-2406 GCA_043759025.1 Verrucomicrobiota bacterium
GGCCGCGGCCATCGGCGTCGACCTTTTGACGGAAGAGCAGTATGGCGAACTGCAGCGGCTCGGAAGTTTCGATACCAAGTCGTCGAGTTGGTTGAAGACGCCTGCCGACGTCAGGAAACTCGGCGGCGCGCTCTTTGGTGATCGCCGGTTCGGCCGCGTCTTTGTGTATCACAACGGGGCGCAGTCCTATTACAGCGGGCGGGGGTTTCGTGGCGCGCTTTTGGTCTAAAGTGGCGCGTTGCATCGTGATCCTTGCACTCAACATTTAATTTCAAGCCAACTTCATTCCACGATCATGAAATACATTCTCCTTGTTCATCATCCCAAGGATGGATTCGACGCTCCGAAGAATCCCGCCGACGTCGCTGCGGGTCGCGCCGATGGCGAAGCGTTGCGCGCTGCGGGCGTTTTTGTCGCCGGCGCGGGGCTCGTTGCCCCGCAAAACGCGACAAGCGTTTCCGTTCGCGACGGCAAGCGACAGGTTCAGGATGGTCCCTACGCTGAGACGAAGGAATTTCTCGCCGGTTTCGTGATCATCGACGTGCCTGATCTCGACGCCGCGCTCGAATGGGCGGCGCGCAATCCATCGGCATCGCACACGCCGGTCGAAGTGCGTCCGCTGGCGGGTTCCTATTTCGCTGCGGGCACCGTCAAGTAGCGGTCGATGGAAGATTTCAGCACGCAGGCCGCCGTCGAAGCCGTCGCCCGCAATTCCTATGGGCGGCTGGTGGCCTATCTCCGGCGCGCTCGGGCGACCTCGCGGGCGCGGAAGACGCACTTAGCGACGCGTTTGGCACCGCGCTGCAGCATTGGCCCGTGGACGGCGCGCCGCAAAAGCCGGAAGCGTGGCTGCTCCACGCCGCGCGCAATCGCCTGATTGATTCCGCCCGCCGTGCGCAGGTCAGAAAAAAGTATGAGACGCTCCTCCAGCTCGCCGACGAAGCTGACGACGTCGCGACGATGAACGTTATCTTCCCTGATGAACGCTTAAAACTCCTCTTCGTCTGTGCGCATCCGGCGATCGACGTCGCCGCACGCACGCCGCTCATGCTGCAAACCGTGCTCGGCTTGGATGCAGCGCGCATCGCGTCGGCGTTTCTCGTGTCACCGGCGGCGATGGAGCAGCGGTTGGTGCGCGCAAAAAATAAAATCCGGGAGGCGGGCATTCCGTTTTGCGTCCCGGAACCGCCGGAATGGACCGAGCGCCTTTCCTTCGTGCTCGATGCGATTTATTCGGCTTACACCACCGGATGGGAAAATGTGATCGATGTTGGCTCAACGCATCACGCGCTGGCCGGCGATGCCGTCGTGATCGGGCGCACGCTCGTCCAACTCGTGCCCAACGAACCCGAAGCGCACGGCCTGCTCGCGCTCATGTTGCACTGCGAAGCCCGTCGTGATGCCCGTCACAGCCGCGCGGGCGAATTCGTGGCGCTCGATCAGCAGGACACCGCGCTTTGGTCGCCATCGCTGATCGACGAGGCGGAGAAACATCTGCGGGTCGCCTCTGCGTTGAATCGCATGGAGCGGTATCAAATCGAGGCTGCCATCCAATCGATCCATGCACACCGCGCGGTGACCGGCATGATCGATTGGCCGGAAATTGCGCTGCTCTACGAAGGTCTGGTTCGCTTCACGCCGACGATCGGCGCGCGGGTCGGCCGGGCGGTCGCGCTCGCGGAATCCGGCGATATTTTGGCCGGCGTTACTGCGCTCGACGAGATTTCCGGGGGCCGCACCGCGAATTATCAACCGTGGTGGGCGGCACGCGGACATCTCTTGCAATTGCTCGGACGTGTGAGGGAAGCGTCTGCTGCCTTCGAACGCGCCGCGAGTTTGACCGACGATCCGGCGCTGCGCGCCCATCTTCTCCACCGTGCCGTTCAGTAGTGCCTGGTCGCGAACCTTCGTCGTCCTCGATGGCCTGCGCGCGAGAGTAGGAATGGATGCGGGCAAACCGGACCGCATAGATTCTTAAGCATGTCTGTTACTGAACTGGATGCCATTTTTGCTGCCAGCGATGGAGTTGGTCCTCGCACTCCTGGAGCGCTTTATCCGCCATCGGACCAGTTGGTCAAAATAACCTTGAGTGCTTTCTTCTGCGACGCGTGGATGAAGGTGTCGTACGCGTGCATGATTTCGTTCAGCGGAAAGTGGTGGGTGATCAATTGAGCCGGTTTCAATTTTCCCGTTGTGACGCTTTTCAAAAGCCGGGGCGTCGTGAGGGTGTCGACCAGTCGCGTGCGAATCGTAATGTTTTGGGCCCACAGCCGCTCCAAGTGAAGTGTAACGCAACGGCCATGCACGCCGACGTTGGCGATGCGGCCGCCCGGCGCGATAATTGTTTCGCAGAGCTCAAACGTGGCGGGGACGCCGACCGCTTCGATTGCGACGTCAACCCCGACG
>JAYVMJ010000620.1:0-7150 GCA_043759025.1 Verrucomicrobiota bacterium
TGGCGTGCCGTCCTGCTTTCTCGATCCGACCCAGGCCTTGCACGGCGATCTCGGACTCTGCGCTTCAGGCGATCTCGCCATTTTACTGAGCAACAGCGGCGCCACGAGCGAGATGTTGCGGTTGCTCCCTCTCTTTGAAAAATTCGGCCTGCGAACGGTCGCCCTGACCGGCGCACCGATGAGCGAACTCGCGCGTGGCGCGGACTACCGGCTCATTTACTCGGCGCCTCGCGAGGCTTGCCCGCTCGCGCTCGCGCCCACCGCCAGCACGACGGCCGCCCTCGCCCTGGGTGACGCGCTGGCGATGGTCTTACTGGAAAGCTCCGGGCTCACGCGCGAAGACTTTGCAAAATTCCATCCCGCCGGGACGCTCGGAATGACGCTCCTCTTACGGGTGAAGGACATCATGCGCACAGGCGACGCCTGTCCCGTTTTGACCGAGTTCAAAACGACTGTGCAGGAGGCAATTTTTGCGATGACGAAGGCGAAAGCTGGTGCGGTTGCGCTGGTCGATTCCGCGGGAAAAATGACCGGAATATTCACCGACGGGGATTTTCGCCGAAGCGCGTTGAATGGGGGACCGGATTTCCTGCAAAAGCCTGTGACGCAATTCATGACGCGGAATCCCCGCAGCATTTCAACGGACGTGCTCGCGGTCGAAGCCTTGAAACTCTTTCAACAATACAAGATCTCGGATCTCGTTGCCCTGGATGCGCAAAATCGGCCGGCCGGCTATATTGATGTCCAAGACCTGCCGAAACTGAAAATCCTCTGAAGTCGCAGGCGAAAGGTCGTTCAAGATTGCGAAGCGCGATCGCGTCGTTTGCCTAGTGGGTTTTCCAAGCCATGCCCACGCCGCCGTTTGTTTATCAAGATCCATTGCCACTCGCTCCCGACGAGACCGAATACCGGCTTCTCTCTCCGGAAGGTGTCTCCACCAGCCAGTTCGAGGGACGAGAAATCCTGAAAATCTCGCCGGAAGCGCTGACCTATCTCGCCCGGGAAGCATTCCATGACACGAGTTTCTTCCTGCGGCCAAAGCATCTCGCGCAAGTCGCCGCCATTTTAAAAGATCCCGAAGCATCGGACAATGATCGCTACGTCGCATTGACCCTGTTGAAGAACGCGGAAATTGCGTCACAAGGAATTCTTCCGATGTGCCAGGACACCGGCACGGCGGCGATTTTCGGCAAAAAGGGTCAGCAAGTGTGGACGGGGGGCAACGACTCCGAAGCGCTGATGCGCGGCGTCTACGACTGTTATACCAAGGAAAACCTCCGGTATTCGCAGGTCGCCCCGCTCGACATGTTCACCGAAGTAAACACGGGAACGAATCTCCCCGCGCAAATCGATCTGCATGCCACCGAAGGCGGGAAATATGAATTCCTTTTCGTCGCCAAGGGCGGTGGTTCGGCGAATAAACTTTACCTCTTTCAAGAAACGAGATCGTTGTTGAATCCGAAGAGTCTCGATAAATTCTTTGCGGACAAAATGCAGTTACTCGGAACGTCCGCCTGCCCGCCCTATCACCTCGTCTTCGTGATCGGCGGGACCAGCGCCGAGGCATGCATGAAAACGGTCAAGCTCGCCTCCACCAAGTATCTCGATGGCTTGCCGACCAGCGGCAATGAACACGGCCGGGCGTTTCGCGATCCGGCCTTGGAAGCCAGGGTTCTGGCGCTGGCGCAGCAAAGCGGCGTCGGCGCTCAATTCGGCGGAAAATATTTCGCCCTCGACGTGCGCATCGTGCGACTGCCACGGCACGGCGCGAGTTGCCCGGTGGGCATGGGCGTTTCATGCAGCGCCGATCGGAACATCAAAGGCAAGATCACCAAGGACGGGATCTTCCTGGAGAAAATGGAAGCCGATCCGGGGCGTTTCATTCCGACCGAGTTGCGAGCATTCAAAGACCATAATTTTGTCAGCATCGATTTGAATCGTCCGATGAAGGAAATCCTCGCCGAACTCTCGACGCATCCGGTAACCACGCGGGTGTCGTTGACCGGCACGTTGATCGTCGCGCGCGACAGCGCGCACGCCAAGTTGAAGGAACGGATCGAGGCCGGCCAGGGATTGCCCGATTATCTCAAGAATCATCCGGTGTATTATGCCGGGCCGGCGAAAACGCCGGCAGGATATGCGTCGGGTTCGTTCGGCCCCACGACGGCCGGCCGGATGGACAGTTATGTGGATTTATTTCAATCGCTCGGCGGTTCGATGGTCATGCTCGCCAAGGGCAATCGCAGTAAGGCCGTGACCGATGCGTGCAAAAGGCACGGCGGATTCTATCTCGGGAGCATTGGCGGGCCGGCGGCAATTCTCGCGCAGGACAACATTACCAAAGTGGAAGTGCTCGACTACCCGGAACTCGGCATGGAAGCGGTATGGAAAATTGCGGTGAGGAATTTCCCCGCATTTATTCTCGTCGACGACAAGGGCACGGATTTCTTCGTCAACCTTTGCGGCATTTGCGTGCCCGAAAAGACGAGATAGCTGGGCGGGATTTCGCTATTCGCCGATAAACGTAAGGACGAACGTGCGGTGATGCATGGAGCGACGATGTTCCCATAGAAAAATGCCCTGCCATGCTCCCAGCAGGAGCCGACCCTCGCCGAATGGGATCGTTTCGCTCGTGCGGGTCAGCGCCATCTTGATGTGACTCGGCATATCGTCCGCACCTTCGAGCGTATGCTGAAAGCGAGAATCGTTCTCCGGCACCAATCGATTAAACCACGCCTGCAAGTCGCTCCACGCCGACGGATCGGCGTTTTCCATGATCACTAAACTGCAACTGGTGTGCTGGCAGAAAACACTGGCCGTGCCGCGACGCATTCCCGCGCGCTTCAACTCACGATTCACTTCTTCGGTAATTTCGAGAGGGCCCTGCCCGCGCGTGCGAACCTCGATGGTGATTTGATGAACCGCCATTTCAACCTCCGCCCGCGCCGGAGTGACTGTTGCCCGGCTGCGTCATTGAGAGCGGCTCCAACACTTGATCCAGGAGCACCGCATCCAGGAGCTTTTTCTCGAGCACAATACTGCGGATCGTTTTCCCGGTGGCGTACGCCTCCTTCGCCACGCTCGCCGCCGCATCATATCCGATGCGGGGATTAAGCGCCGTGACGAGCATGAGCGAACGATCAACGAGTTCACGGCAACGCGCTGCGTCGGCTTCCAATCCGACGACACATTGCTTCGTGAAAATCCGCACCGCGTTGGCCAGACAGTGAACCGATTCATGCAGACAATACGCAATGAGCGGAAGCGTCACGTTAAGTTCGAAATGGCCATCGCGTCCGGCGGTTTGAACTGAAACGCAAAGCCCCTGAATATAGAGGCAAACTTGAACCAGCATTTCGCTCATCACCGGATTTACTTTGCCCGGCATGATCGATGAACCCGGTTGCGTGGCGACGAGCTTAATCTCCGCCAAGCCGGCGCGAGGGCCGGAACCCAGCAGGCGAATATCGTTGGCAATTTTCGTCAGGCTGGCGGCAATCGCAACCAGTTGACCAGCGACCTCAACGCAATCGTCACGTCCGCCCTGCGCTTCAAAATGATTGCTCGCCTCGCGAAAGGACAGGCCGGTTTCCTGCGATAAAATTCTCGCCACCGTTCCGCCAAAACGCACATCGGTGTTGATTCCCGTACCGACCGCCGTTCCGCCGATGGCCAATTCCCCCAGCGCGGAAATCGCCCGCTCGCAACGCTCAGTCGCCTTTTGCGCCTGCCTCGCGTAACCGGAAAATTCCTGGCCTAGCGTCAACGGCGTCGCGTCCATCAAGTGCGTCCGGCCAATCTTTACGACCTGTTGCCATCCCGCAGCCTTTCGGTCGAGTTCCTCCGAGAGTTTCGCGAGCGCCGGCTTGAGTTTCGAGTGCAAAGCAACCGCGACACTGACGTGCAAGACGGTTGGGATGACGTCGTTGGAAGACTGGCCGAGATTCACATCGTCGTTGGGATGTAACGGAATCTTGGAGCCGATCGGTTTTCCGGCCAATTGGCTCGCCCGATTGGAGATCACCTCGTTGGCATTCATGTTGGTGGAGGTGGCCGAGCCCGTTTGGAAAACGTCGATCGGGAAATGCTCCGTCAGCTTTCCGTCGGCAATTTCCCGTGCGATCTGTTGAATGAGCCGGCTCTTTTCTGTATTCAACAAGCCGAGTTCCTCATTGGCTGCCGCACAGGCCTGCTTCACCAAACCCAAGCCGCGAATAAATGGTTCGGGCAACGGCCGGCCACTCACGGGGAAATTCATCACTGCGCGCTGCGTGGAAGCGCCATAAAGCGCGTCGTCCGGCACGGACATATCACCCATGGAATCACGCTCGGTTCTCATAATTCCAAATTACGCGGCGATGCTGGAAAAACAAAAAAGAAAACCCGCCGAAGCGGGTTTTGAAGTCAGCTGGACGGAGCGTTTGCTTAAAATCTTAAAGAGACCTTGTCGCCATTCAGGCCGACGCGGCTGAAGTGATCATTAAAATCATTATCGTCCAAACGACGGGCCAATTTTTCCCTCACCGCGACAGAAGCACCTGTGCCAGCGTTAAATTGATGGTCGCTGTAGCTGGCCACCAAGCGCGTCCGCCGGCCGCCGTTCATTTGTAGCGAAGCGAGTTCAACCACCGGTGCGGGTGACGATTGCACCTTGGCCCGGGAGCTTAAGCGGCTTCCCAAAACGGAACTGATCAGCTCCGGATCCGATTGTTCCAAGCGGGCAAAGTTTGCCGCGATGGAGCGGGCGGACGGGGAATCTTCACCCAGAACGTCGGATTTCGTCAACAGTTCCGGTTGCGCCTCCGCATTGGTGCGAACAGCAACCAGAGCGGTGGAGTGCTCGGCGGTCACGGAAATTTTGGGTTCGGCCCGATTAACCAGCGGGGAACTTACCAAGGGAGCTTCGGAATCCACTGCGGATTTGCCTTCTGCAGTGCTCGTATTGCTGAAGGGTGTAACGGGAGCTATAGCCATAGCTGATTGCGAGCGTTCGAGTTGGATCGCGTTGTAATGACTCACCGAAATCAGCGTAAAAGTAAAAATCGCCGCCGCACTGATGGGCAGATAGACGCGACGGGGAAAAAATTGAGGCAAATCGTGCCACCAAGCGCGTTTTTCAACCAACGCCGAAAGCTGCTTTTGCCGTAGTTCGCGTTCAAAATTCGACCAGAAATCGGGAGATGGACGCTCCGATTTTTTGAGGCGCAGCAAATCCTCAATGGTTACTTTTGAAGGGTGATGAGAGTTGGGCATGAAGACTAGGAGCTGAGATAATTGCCCATTTCGCCTTGCAGAAATTGCTTGGCGTAGTGGAGACGGGAACGGACCGTGCCTTCGGAACACCCCGCGACTTGGGCGATTTCCGAATGACTAAGACCATCGATTTCGAATAACGTAATCACTGTTCTGTGGGGGATAGACAGTTTTTGGAGCGCTTCGTTCAATTTTTCCTGAAGCTCCTTGAGGTAGGTATCGCGGTCGGCGCCTTTTCTGTCGGTCAACTGCTCGAGAATGTGGCCATCGATCCCCTCTTCATTGAGTTTTTCAAGACTGAAAAAAGTGCGCAAACGATTCTTGCGCAAATGACTAAGAGTGGTGTTTAGGGCAATCTTGTACAGCCACGTAAAAAAGGAGCAATTCCCCTGAAATCGGTTAATCGATTGGAAAGCCTTGATAAATGCGTCCTGGGTTAAATCAGCCGCGTCCTCGCGGTTGGCGGTGAGATTATAGACCACGCCAAAAAGTCGTTCGCGATACTTCAGGATCAATTGGTCGAAAGCCGCCACATCACCGGCCTGCACCAGTTTCACAACCGTGAAATCAGCATCCGCCTCCTGCTGGCGTTCAGGGGAGGTAATGATGGCCTTGGTAAATACCTTGGACAAATTCATCGCACGGGAAGCAGGCTAACTGTCAGGCCGGATCAGGCAAACGTAAATTAGCCCGCCAGCGCGGAAGTTTGGAGGGAGGCGACTTGGCTCTTCAACATGCCGCATAATTGAAGCATGAAAGGGACTGGCGCCAAGGACTCGAATGGAGCGAGATTGCTGGAGGCAACCTGCAATTCCTCATCGATCGCGATCACGACCTTACCGGCGATGCCGAGTTCCGCCATGCGTTGGCGGCTGGCGGCCAAGCCAAGCGGTTGCCCACCGCTCAGCGCCCCGGCGATTACGACGCGTTCCGCAGGCGAAACCTGTTCAAGCAATAACATGAGCGGAAGGGTGAGCTTACCCGTGGCCAGATCGGTACCCAGCGTCTTGCCGATGCGTTGTTCTTCCCCGACAAAGTCCGCCAGGTCATCGTAAATCTGATAGGCAATTCCCAAATGGTGCCCAAAGCGATCCGCGGCCCGAACGAAATCGTCCCCGCGTCCGGAAAGTCTAGCTCCCAAATAACTAGAGACGCGGAAGAGTTCCGCCGTTTTCAAATCGATCATCCGGCGATACTCCGCGAGCGAAATGGTGATATCGCGTCGCCGTAGCGTCTGCATGATTTCTCCTGAGCAAACTTTCCGCGTGGACTCGGAAACCATGCGGCAAACCTCGGTGGTCGGAAATTGGGAGGCGATGTGGAGCGCTTGT
This sequence comes from Verrucomicrobiota bacterium, assembly GCA_043759025.1. GTDB lineage: Bacteria > Verrucomicrobiota > Verrucomicrobiia > Opitutales > Opitutaceae > Lacunisphaera. The sequence continues at coordinate 6,585 of JAYVMJ010000620.1, forward strand.
GAAAACAACGCATCGCCCAATAGCACCGCGGCATCGGGCCCGAATTCGCGCGCCGCCGTCCGGCGATTTCGCCGCAGCTCGGCACGATCCATGATGTCGTCGTGAACCAAGGTCGCGAGGTGCACCATCTCGACGACGCCGGCTGCGCGCACGAGATCGTCGGAAACCAACCCGTCACCCTGCCATCCGCTGATAAATACCATCGTCGGACGCAGGCGTTTGCCAGTAGTATCAAGACAATAGGCGGCCATGTCGCGAATCTCCGGCTCAAAGCATTCCACCTGATGCCGCATGAACTGATCGAGAGCCGCCATTTGCGGACGAACACGTTCAAACAATTCTTGGAAATCCCCTGACGGGAGGGATGAAGGGGATAAATTCGCGAGGCCAGCCATTCGTCAAAAACTAGGCGCGTTGGCCCAAATGGCTAACAAATATTGTGGGCTCGAATTGGGGCGCCGCGGATCCAGTAAACAACCCCGGGGCAAGCCCCGAGGCATTGAAACCAAGCCAACCATGCCGCTGATCAGTTATGCTCTCCTCCGTGGCACGGGCGTCCCGCCCGT
>JAYVMJ010000621.1:0-5428 GCA_043759025.1 Verrucomicrobiota bacterium
GGGCGGGACGCCCGTGCCACGGAGGAGAGCATAACTGATCAGCGGCATGGTTGGCTTGGTTTCAATGCCTCGGGGCTTGCCCCGGGGTTGTTTACTAAAGCTGTAGCCGGGGGCGCTGACCCCGATGGTTGCGTGCATTGTTCTCAGACCGGGGTCAGCGCCCCCGGCTACAACTGGCAGATTTGATTACAGCTTTAGTGGATATGCTCTAGAATTTCATTCTGTTCTCTGCGTGCTTTGCTTCCTTCGTGTAAAAAGATTTGGCTGTTGAGATTACTTCGCTGCGGCTGGCTTGGGCAAAAGGCCGTAAACGTACAACGCGCCGGTTCCGACGGGCATGGTGCCGAACGATGCGAGATAGACCTTGCCGTTGACCACCGTCGGAGGTGCGTTTTTGGAAACGCGCCCGGGAGTGTCGCGGTCAGGCGCGAGGTTGGAATTCCACAGTTCGTGGGTGATGTCGTTGGCGTCATACGCGCGCAGGACGGCAGCACCGTTGATGTGGCCGTTGCCGTGTTCCGCGAGCGCCGCGTTCGCCCACAGCACTCCGTCGGTGTCGCCATTGGCCGAAAGGGAAAGGATGCCCCCGGGATATGCGCTCGTCGCACGGCCGATGGCGACCGGCTCCGGGTTAAACCGACCATCGGCGAAGGTGTAGGCGTGCAGGGCGTCATCTTGCCCCCAGAGATAAACCAGGCCGCCGAGTTTCGCGCTTTTCCAATAGACCGCGCCCACATTGATCTGTCCCTTGCCGCCGGGGAAGTGCTGCACCGCGTGCTCGTCGCCAAGATGGCCGAAGTTTTCGGTATCCACTAGATAAACGATTCCCTGTTTGCCCGCGCCCACGACGCGATGCGCGCCGGGCAAAAGCATTGCACCGGACGAATTCAGATCGGCGTCGCGCTTGTCGAGTTCCGGAAAGTTAGTCGGCGTAAACCAATCCAAAATGTGCAAATCGGATGACACTTTGAGAAAGCTGTCACTGAAGCTTTGCTTGCCGTCCCAAGTCCCGTTGGAAGTCACAAAGTAAATCGTTCCGTTTTCGTCTGCGGCCGGACCCTGGCCGGATTGCCAGATGCTATTGCCCACCGCGCCGGGACTGAGGTTTAGGACTCCTTCCTGGTGAAGTGAACGGGCGTCAAATCGGAAAAGAAATCCGTGATAGGGCTCCACGTCGCAGTGGGAACTGTAGCCGACATAGACGCTTCCCTTCGAGAGGAGTAGCGCGGGGCGTTGGTTTTGCAGCACGGAATCGAAATCGTCCGCCGCAATCACAATCGGGCTGTGGTCCCGGTCCGCGCCGGTGGTCAGATCCAAGGCGTGCAGTTTTTGCACGAAGACGTTGTTTTCGAAAGTAAGGGCGACGACATAGAGAGTTTCCGTCGCAGGATCGATCACGGGCGTTCCAATGATACCCATGTTTCCGAGAATATCCTGACACCAGAAAGGATGCAGTTGCACGCTTCCGGGGCGGCCGAGGTTTACTTTCCAGTAAGGCGCGGCTTCGTGGTCCGCGTCGAATGCGTAGACCGTGTTGGCCGCCGAGGCGACGATCACGATATTGTGCTTTCCACCCGCGATGGTGAGAGCCGGCACGTAGAGTGGCTGAGCGAACACCTGGTCGTCGACAACCTGCCGGAAGAGCAGGCCGAACTGGCTTGGAATGACGTTGGCGGGTGTGAGGATCGACTCGTGGAGATTGGCGCCAACGCGACCATTGTCGTTGTGCTGGGTATAAACGCCAACGTTTCCGAGGAGGATCGGACCTGCGCCGTGGCCCGGAGGAGTGACCGTTGGTTCAATTGCCACCGGGACGGTGTCCTGGCGGCGAGGTTTGTCGTTTTTGAACGCCCGGACGTAAATTAACAGGGCGTCGATCTCGTCATTTGACAGGGTTGCGCCGAATGCCGGCATGTGATTGGGCACGCCATTGCGAATGATCTGCGCGCGTTCGACGTCGGAATGCGCCGCCTGCCACAGCGGATCGGTGAAGTTGGGGATGCCGAGATTGGCGTAACCGCTGCCGTCCATGTTATGGCAACGAGAGCAGGTGTTGGTGAATTCGGAGAGCGCTGCGTCGCGAATGATCGCAGATGGCGCGGCTTCGGCGCTGAAACCGGAAGTGAACAGACCAAGGGTGACGAATAGTGCAGCCGGCAAAAATTTCATAAGGGTGGGTCGAGCGAACCGTATGTTTGCGTGTTTTGCCAGCGGGGATTTTTCGAATCGTCGGTGTCTGATGAATGGGGAACAGAAGCTCCGTCTTGGGCCGGCTTGCTCGTTGAGCTTGAAGGGAAAAGTGATACCGGTTTCTTTAAACCTATTCCCATGATCAAAAGTCTCGGCCATATTTGTCTCAGGACGCATCAACTGCCGGTGATGATGGCATTTTATCGCGACGGGCTCGGTCTCACGGTAAAGTTTGGTTTGAAACACGATGACGGCACGGAATTCGGTTTTTATCTGGCGGCGGGAAACACGACGTTCGTGGAGATTTTTGACCAAGCTGGAGCGGTGAAACAATGGGGCGGGGAAGGTGGAACGCTGAAGCCCAACCAAGGGACTTTCTACAACCATTTTTGCCTGGAGGTCACCGGCCTCGAGGCCTTTGTCGCCCGCTTGGAAGCGAGCGGGGTAAAAGTGCGGCCGGTTGCGGTCGGCATGGATTACTCGAAGCAGGCGTGGATCAACGACCCGGACGGCAACGCCATCGAATTGATGGAATACACGACTCAGAGTCTGCAGCTGTAATTTCGAGCGTTTAAAATAAACCATACCCGCCGACTCCGTGAGCGATCGGTCGGGGAATGCCGAGCCCCAGCTCGGCTCCGGCAATCCTGAGGCCGAGCTGGGGCTCGGCGTTCCCGGGTTCAATCAACCTGAAGGGCTTTCTGTTTTTAACGCCCTACAGCAGTGTGCGGTTGCTGGTGAAACTGCGGGGCTGGCCAGTGACCGGATCGGGAAACGAGATGGATTTGGCGAGCAACTGGAGTGGCTTCGCGTAGTCGTCGGTATTTTCGGGCAGTAGCGTTGGATAAATCCGGTCGTTGAGGATCGGAAGGCCGAGCGCGGCGCAGTGAGCGCGGAGTTGATGCTTCCGACCAGTAATGGGCGTAAGTCGGTACCGCGCGTTTTCCCCGTTTACTTCCAAAACTTCCAAGAACGTCTCAGAGTTGGGATCACCTTCAATTTCACGGACCTGCATGAAATGTTCACCGTGATCTTCCAGCCGGCTGCGGTAAGTGAGCGGAAAGGTTAACTCGGGTCGCCAGAGTGCGATGGCTTCGTACTGTTTCCGCACTGCTTTCTGGAGAAACAAGTCCTGATAAAGCTTTCGGGTGGCGGGTTGAATCGTGAATATCACCAACCCGGCGGTTTCCCGGTCGATGCGGTGAATCGGTGCGAGGGTCTCGATCCCGAGTTTGCGTTTGAGTCGCACGAGCAATGTTTCCTGCAGGTAGCGGCCTGACGGAATTACCGGAAGAAAATGCGGCTTGTCGGCGACCACCAAATACTCGTCTTGAAACAACACGACTTCCTCAAACGGAATGCGTGGCTCGTCCTCAATCGCGCGATAGTAATATATGAGCGAGTGCGGCTCGTAGCGCCGGTCCGCTCTCACCGCTTCGCCGTTGGCATCGAGTACGTCGCCGGCTTGCATGCGCGCTTGCCAGGTCTCCGCGGAAACGGCGGGAAAGCGGTCGATCAGGAATTCGCCAATCGTGGCCCACGGTCCCAGCGGCAATACGACGCGGCTCGGGCTTACCCCGTTTTTTGCGGGCGGCGGCCGGGTTGCCACAAGCGATTCGGATGAGCCGTTGTTTTTTTTCACGAGGCAATTCGTCCTGTGGCGACAGGCGTCCCGCCTGTCGTGCGGTGATGCCTCCCAGACCTACAGGCCCGGAGGCCTATAGCTACGCCAAGGCAGGTGGTTTCGGCTAACGTTCGCGGCGCTGCAGGCATGAGTTTGGGGAATCTACTTCACCAGCAGGGTAAAACTTTCCGAGTGGCTGTTGAACTCCGGGGCGTACATGCACTGGATTTCAGCGATGCCGGTTTGATACGTGCCCTTGAGTTGAATCCGCGTCGAATATTCAAACACGTACGTGCCTTTTCGCAGGTAATCGATGAAGAAGTGACTCGCGGTGTCCCGGGTCGTCTCGTAGTACGCGAGACCATCCTGGTGTTTGTAACCGCTCAATACATTCACCGGTTCGGTGCCGCTGCCGCGCTCGTCCTTGAGGTGAACAAATTCCATGTCGCGATCCGTGCGCAGCTCGATGCGCACCACGAGTTCGTCGCCCACGGCGAGCGGTCCCGTGACGGGTTTGAGCACCGGACCGTTCTTCGTCGTTTCCTTGGTGAAGAGCGTTTTTTTCAAGCGCAACGGCGTGCCTTCGTGCGGCGTGACCTTGCTCATGTCTTCAAGGTACTGCCAGTGAACGCTGCCCCAACTGACTCCGTTGTCGGTTTTGGTCACGGTGATCTGGCCCATGGCAGGCTTGATTTCGTCGCGGATAAATTTCTGCTCGTAGAAACCCGTGCCGGCTTCGGTCTGGGTGGGTTCGATCGTTTTGCCGCCGAGCGACACTTTCACGAGTGCGTCGCTGGCGAGGAGGTTTTCACCGTGCAATAGCAGGCCGTAAATGGCGTCGGCGGTGGCCTTCGTGGTTCTCCAATCCTGCGTTTGTTTTTGTTTCAGCAGCCATACCTTGCAGTCTTCGACGGCCTGCGCGTCGTGGGCGACTTCGTCAAACGCCTCGATCATCATCGCCTGCGTCTCGATCGGGGCTTCGTACCACCACCAGCTCGACTCCGTGTCGCGCCAAAACATTCCTAGCTCATCGTTGCTGACGCTGCGTTCCTTCAGCGATTTCATGATGTCCTGCGGCGTGGCCAGGTCGCCGAAGCGTTGCAGCGCGAGGGCGAGCTGCGCCTGACATTGGCGGGAGCCGACGGATAACCAGTATTCCCGGGCTTGGCGGAGAAAGAAATCCAGCGCTTGCTGATGTTGCTTCGCGAGCGGTCGCTCCTTCAGGAAGAAACTGCGTCCGTAGAGATAAAGCGCGGCCGTGTAGGTCGGTACATAGTGCTCGGGATGCTTGAGCTTTTGGATTTCGCGATAGTTCTCGTTCATCCACGCATCCAACGCGTCGAGGGACTTGAGCGCCGGCGCGGGGTCGATCTCCACGCCTAGATGCCGCAGTCGGCCGAATCCAGTCATAATGTAAAGACTGATGTACTCACTGGAACCACCGCCCGGGAACCACGACCACAGCCCATCGTTGAGCTGGCGCTCCGCGAGTTGCTGCAAGGCACGCGCCGATTCGGAGTCGAGTCGGTTCGCGTCGAATAACAGACCGACGTTTCGGCGCGCTTGGGTCTCGGAGTTTGCCTGCTGCACCCACGGGGTTTCTTCCAGCATGAT
>JAYVMJ010000622.1:0-2880 GCA_043759025.1 Verrucomicrobiota bacterium
AAATAGAATCTGGGTTCGCATCGCTGACAGCGGAATCGGTTTCAACCCGGATTCCGGACCGTCGCTTTTTCAGGCGTTTGAACAAGGCGGCGGCGCCGTCACCCGCCAATATGGCGGCCTCGGGCTTGGACTTGCGATTACCAAGTCCATCGTAGACGCGCACAACGGATCGATCAGCGCGGAAAGCGCTGGCCCTGGCAAAGGCGCGACATTCACGCTCGAGTTTCCATTGACCGGCGTACGTCCCCCAACCCCCGTCACGAATTCTTCCCCGGCCTACGCGACTACTCCGGGTTCGAAAATCAGGATTTTGCTGGTGGAAGATCACAAGGACACGCGCGTGAGCATCCAGCGCTTATTGGAAATCGCCGGTTACAAGGTCCTGCCCGCGGCATCCGCGACGCAAGCGCTGGAAATTGCCGCCGCCAACGACATCGACCTGGTCGTCAGCGATCTCGGCCTCCCCGACATGACCGGCCACGAGTTGATGAAGCAATTGCGCACCGTCCACGGCCTGTCGGGGATTGCCCTGAGCGGCTACGGCATGGAAGAGGACATCGAGCGCAGCCGCCTCGCCGGATTTCAAAATCATCTCACCAAACCTGTCAGCTTTGAACAGTTGAACGATCTCATCGCCGAATTCGCCCGCCAAAATACATGAATTCCTCCTCTGCCGCCACTACCCACGCCAATTTTTCTCCTCTGAGCGCTCTCCGCCTTGGGAGCGCAAAACGTCTTGGCATCTATTTTTTGGGTCTTTCCGCATCGGCCCACGACGCGGCGGAGAAGGCCGCCAAGCTCGCGTTCCCCGATGAAAAAATCCACGTCGTGACCGCCGCCAGGGAAATCGAAACGTACAATTGCGAGCGCTGCCTCGCCGTCCTGGGCAACGCCGAAGCCGTTGCGGATCTCACCAGCAAGACCGCCGGAACCGCGGGCTGCGCCGTTGTTGTCATGGGCCGCGATCGATCCGATCTCGCCGAAACTGTCCCGCCCGAGGAGTGGAATCCACCCCTGCTGGCCCGCGCCTTTCGCTCCGCCCTACTCGAGCAGGAATTGCTCCGCGAAAATGTCCGGTTGCGCGGCGATCTCAAAACGGTCGCCCGGCGGGTAAGTCACGATCTCCGCACTCCCCTCGGTTGCATCTATACCACCTCGGGCGTGTTCAAGGAACTCCCGGCGGAGGATCAGGAATCGATTCTGACCATGGCGGGGATCATCAAGGAATCGTCCGGGGAAATTTCGCGGATCATTGATCGGGTCAGCTTCGTTCTCAAAGCCTCGGCCGATCCCATCGCGTCGTCTCGCGTCGACATGGGCGGAGTCGTGGCTTCCGTCCTGACTCAACTCGCCCCTGAGTTGCAGAAAGCCGATGCGCAAATCGCTCTTCCCTCCTCATGGCCTGAGGTATCGGGCGTCGCCACTTGGCTCCAAGTCATCTGGTCCAACCTGTTGCAAAATGCTTTTCAGCATGGCGGACCATCGGCCGCGATTACCATCGCATGGAAGCCGGTGGACAATGGCTTGCGCTTTTCAGTTTTCGACCGGGGCCGCGGCGTGGCGGATTCAAAAGTCGGCACTTTGTTTCCAGTCTTTGAACAGCTGCATTCCATGCACGTTTCCGGCCTCGGCCTGAGCTTCGTGCAACGGCTCGTTGCCCTGCAAGGCGGACAGTGTGGCTACGAGAAAACGGCCGGAGACGGCAACTGTTTCCACTTCACGCTTCCCGCTGCCCGTTGACCGTCCGCTGGACGAAAATCAGGGCCGCGCAATCGCGCGCCTACGAGCCCTGGCCGATCTCGCTCATCGGAACGTGTCGCGGCGCGGTGATATCGACGACAGAGTTTACGAGACACTTTAAGGCGTCAAAAAAACGACGTCCTTCGGTCGGATAAACTTTCCCACCCGGCGTCGCGATTCCGGTGGACTCCAGTTCTGTCAGCCAACCCGGGATCGAACAGCGGAGTCCAAATTCATTCGACCAAAAAAATGAGCACAACAGCGTTGTCGCCTCCCCCAGCCGACTGAGCAGATCAATCCGCTCGACCGTAACTTCGAAATTAGTTGAAGACCGCGTCATGCGATCAACTGACATAGCGAATTGGATGCCAGTTCCAAAAATTCCAAACAGTTCCGAGAAATATTTCTGACCGGCGAACACTCCTGAAATCCGGGTGCAAAATGGATGTCGTGCCGGGGAATCCAACCTACGGCATTTCAGGTCGATTACTTCTACGACCGTCCACTTCCCTGAATCGCGCGGGGGAAATCGGTCGGGCGCCGGGGTTGACGGCTCCTGACGTGCAATGGGCGCGTTTAGTTTCGCTCGATCTTTGCGGTCATTGAAACCGACGGACGGCCGGACGCCGGATCGGCGAGCGCCATTAACGTTCGCTGGAGGTGTTCTTCCGTCCGCCACGATCCGACACGTCTTTGATTTGCCGGGCATCGGTCCCGATGAGTTGGCCGCCGTTATTCCACAGGCCATCACCACGCCGACGGTCGCCAAGGTCATGATCACGGCCGCGTCCTGTTTGAGTTCCTTCCACTTCAAATGGATCGCCGCCTCAAAAATCAACGGCGGAAGAAATGCAGTAAAAATCACCTCCTTCGTCAGTTCGATTTTAATGCAGCGGCGAAATCGCGGGCGCGATCCCGGCGATCGTCGGCCCGACAGTGTACGGCAGGCGAAACTTCCTCGCTACCATCGCCACCACCGCGGCGATCAGCAAGAGGACCGCGATCCGTTCAAAGCTCAGCTCCCTATCCCGGAGATGCGTCAATTACTGCGACCGTATAATTTTTCCCCTCCCAGCTCCCGGCCCACTGGAAGGTAAACACGACCTCCGCCCCGGCAAGCAGATCCTTTGTGGGAAGATC
>JAYVMJ010000623.1:0-5146 GCA_043759025.1 Verrucomicrobiota bacterium
TACAGTGAGATTTATCCCACTATCAGTCAGGACGAGGCGGGACTCCACAAACTCTTCCTCCAGTTTTCATTTCCGGGTGGAATTCCCAGTCATGCGTCGCCCGAAACGCCCGGCTCCATTCATGAAGGCGGTGAATTGGGTTACTCATTGAGTCATTCATTCGGCGCCGTCTTCGACAATCCCGAGCTCATCGTCGCCTGTTGCGTCGGCGACGGTGAGGCGGAGACCGGACCGCTGGCCACCGCGTGGCACTCCAACAAATTCCTCGATCCCGCGACGGACGGCGCGGTGCTGCCGATTCTCCATCTCAACGGCTACAAAATTTCCAACCCCACGGTCCTCGCCCGGATCACCCGCGACGAGCTCGATCAATTGATGCGCGGTTACGGTTGGACGCCTTACTTCGTGGAGTATCACGACGACCCGATGGCGATGCACGAGGCGATGGCGTCCACGCTCGATCTCGTGATCGATGAAATTAAACGCATTCAACACGGTGCCCGCGTACTGGGTGTCCATACGCGCCCGCGCTGGCCCATGATCGTTTTGAATTCGCCGAAAGGCTGGACCGGGCCGAAGTGGGTCGACGGCCTTCAGATCGAAGGCACCTTCCGCGCCCATCAAGTGCCCCTGTCCGATCCAGCCACGCACCCCGAACATCTCAAGCTGCTGGAGGATTGGTTGAAAAGTTATCGCCCCGAGGAACTCTTCACCGCCGAGGGTCGGTTAAAGCACGAGTTGGCCGAACTCGCGCCGAAGGGCGACCGACGCATGGGCGCAAATCCGCACGCCAATGGCGGGAAGCTGCTCCGCGATCTCCGCATGCCGGACTTTCGCGATTACGCGGCGGCGGTGCCAACTCCCGGATCGCCGGGGATCGGCGACACGCATGTCCTCGGGCCCTTCCTGCGCGATGTGACGAAGCTCAACGTGGCAGAGAAAAATTTTCGAGTGTTCGGCCCTGACGAAACGCTCTCGAACGGATTGGAAGCACTCTTCCAAACGACCAACCGCCAATGGGACGCCGCCGTGCAGCCGAACGACGAGTTTCTTGCGCCCGCCGGTCGTGTAATGGAAATGCTCAGCGAGCATCAGTGCGAAGGCTGGCTCGAGGGTTACCTGCTGACCGGCCGACATGGTCTTTTTAACTGCTACGAGGCGTTCATTCACATCGTCGATTCGATGTTCAATCAGCACGCGAAGTGGCTGAAGGTCACTTCGCACCTGCCCTGGCGGCGAAAGATCGCGTCGCTCAATTACCTGCTGGCGTCACACGTCTGGCGGCAGGATCACAATGGCTTCACCAATCAGGACCCCGGATTCATCGATCACGTGCTGAACAAAAAAGCCTCGGTAGTGCGCGTGTATCTGCCGCCCGACGCCAACTGTCTGCTGTCCGTCATCGATCACTGTCTGCGCAGCCGGCACTACGTTAACGTAGTGATCGCGGGCAAACATCCCGCACCGCAATGGTTGACGATGGACGCGGCGGTGAAGCACTGCACCGAAGGCATCGGGATCTGGCAGTGGGCGAGCAACGATCAAGGCGTCGCGCCCGATGTCGTGATGGCTTGTTGCGGCGACGTGCCGACGTTGGAGACGATGGCGGCGGTTTCCATACTTCGCGAACACCTGCCCGAGCTGAAAGTCCGTGTGGTCAACGTGGTCGACCTGATGAAGCTCCAGCCGCAAAGCGAGCATCCGCACGGCTTGAGCGAGATCGACTTCGACGAACTTTTCACGACGAACAAACCGGTGATCTTCGCCTTCCACGCCTACCCGTGGTCGATTCATCGCCTGACGTATCGTCGCACGAATCATCACAACATCCACGTTCGCGGCTACAAGGAGGAGGGCACCATCACGACCCCGTTCGACATGACGGTGCTGAACGAACTCGATCGCTGGCATCTCGTCATGGACACGATCGACCGGCTCCCGCAGACCGGCGACAAGGGCATCTATCTGAAGCAGCAACTCAAGGACAAGTTGATCGAGCACCGTCAATACATCAACAAGTTCGGCCAGGACCTGCCGGAGATCCGGAATTGGAAATGGCACAGCACCGAATTGCCGAAGCCGCCGCACGCCGCGATTCCGGTGGGTCCAAAGAAACCTTGAGCAAAGCCATCATGAAAAAACACGCTGAGATTCACCGCACCCATCGGGTCGGCTGGCTGCGCGCCGCCGTGCTCGGCGCCAACGACGGCATCCTCTCCACGGGCAGTTTGATTGTTGGCGTGGCCGCGGCGGCGGCGAGTCGTAGCAGCGTGTTGGTCGCCGGCGTGGCCGGGCTCGTGGCGGGAGCGATGTCGATGGCCGCCGGCGAATACGTTTCCGTTAGTTCGCAAGCGGACACCGAGCGCGCCGACCTTGATCGGGAGCGCGAAGAATTGGCCACCGACCGTGCGGGCGAACTCACCGAACTGGCCGACATTTATGTTTCGCGGGGACTCGAGGCAAAACTGGCGCGTGAGGTCGCCACTCAATTGATGGCTAAAGACGCACTCGGCGCCCACGCCCGGGATGAATTGGGCATTTCGGAAACCCTGACCGCGCGCCCCGTGCAGGCCGCCATGGCGTCAGCCGCCTCGTTTGCCACGGGTGGCGCCCTGCCCCTCCTGCTCGTTTTTGTTGTCCCGGAAACCGCGCTGGTCTGGACCGTGTCCGGCAGTTCTCTTTTGTTTCTCGCTCTGCTCGGCACTTTGGCCGCCCGGGTCGGCGGTGCTCCGGTGTGGCGTTCCGTCGCACGCGTTACCTTCTGGGGCGCATTGGCGATGGCGATCACCGCCGGGGTCGGCGCCCTGTTTGGGGCCAGGTCTTGAAAGCGGGCCAAATGAGCAACCGATTATGAGCGAGACCACCGCAGGTAGGAGCCGGAAGATCAGCAGCGCGGGCGATCTCCAATGGTCGTCCGCACGATGAAGGCGCTGGCCGTGGAGTTGGCAGATCACGGCTTTTCTGGACAGGCGAAGGCGGCGCGTTATCTGGGGAATTCTACTTCGGCAAACATGCCAGAATAATTCAGCATAACCTAAACCTTGTTGAGAGGTAGCGGCGATTCGCACATAACATACTAATATGCAACATGGTGGACTCAACTGGACTCGAACCAGTGACCCCCTGCGTGTGAAGCAGGTGCTCTAACCAACTGAGCTATGAGTCCGAAACGAAGGCTCACCGTTAACGGTCGTCCGTTGCGAATCAACCTTGTTTTACTTTTTCGTTTTAACCGGCCGTTTCCGCTCGGGAAACAGCTCATGGCAAATCTCGCAGGTCGTTCCGTCACACCTCCGCGCGGTGCAATATTCCCGACCATAATAGATCATCCGCAAGTGCAGTTGATTCCAATGCGCCTCCGGAAACAGCCGCTTCAAATCGCGCTCGGTCTGCACCACATTTGAACCGTCGGTCAGTTTCCACCGCTGGGCCAGACGGTGGATGTGGGTGTCGACCGGAAACGCCGGCTGTCCCCATACCTGGCTCATTACCACCGAGGCCGTTTTATGACCGACGCCGGGCAGTTCCTCTAATTCCGCGAACGTCTTCGGTACGGCACCGCCGTATTGCTCCACCAAAATCCGGGAAAGCCCGCTGATCGCCTTCGCCTTTTGCGGCGACAGCCCGCAAGGCCGGATCACCGCCTGAATTTCCGCCACCGGCACGCGCATCATTGCCGCCGGGTTGTCCGCCAAGGCCCATAAATGCGGCGTAACCAAGTTAACCCGCTTGTCCGTGCATTGCGCCGACAGCAGCACCGCCACCAACAGCGTGTATGCGTCCCGGTGGTCGAGCGGGATCGGCGTTTCCGGATAGAGCTTCGCCAGCCGGAGATCGATGTGGTTGGCCCGCGCCTGTTTGGTGGTAAAATCAGCCGGTTCGGACACTCGGAAAACAGAGCGGCTTTCGCGGGGGAAACAAAGCTTAATTGCTCGCGCCAAAGTCCAAATCACAGTTGCCCCGTCTTCCACCGCGCTTACCGTGCCCGCCATGGATTCCCTTCGCGACCTGATCGCTCCGCTCGACACTTTTGAACGCCGCCATACTGGCTCCTCCTCCGCGGACGTCGCGGCGATGCTCGAATCCATCAACTACGCCTCAATCGATGCGCTCGCCGATGCCGCCGTACCCGCCGCGATCCGCCTGCCACGGGCGTTAAATCTCCCCGCCGCCGCCAGTGAAACCGCGTCCCTCGCCGAACTTCGCTCGATCGCGTCGCGCAATAAAATTTACCGCAGCTTCATCGGCATGGGTTACTACGACACCGCGACACCCGGCGTGATTCAGCGCAACATTCTGGAAAATCCCGGCTGGTACACCGCGTACACGCCTTACCAAGCCGAAATTTCCCAAGGCCGCCTCGAAGCGCTGCTAAATTTCCAAACGCTCGTCACCGATCTCACCGGCCTGCAAATCGCCAACGCCTCCATGCTCGACGAGGGCACTGCGGCCGCCGAGGCCATGATGTTGGCGCATCGCGTCAAGCTCGGCGAAAGCCACGACGCCTCGGTATTTTTCGTCTCGGAAAAATGTCACCCGCAAACCATCGACATCGTTCGCACGCGCGCGAAACCACTGAACGTTTCCGTAATCGTCGGCGACCACCGGAGCTACGATTTCTCCGGAAAAACATTTGGCGTTCTCGTGCAATATCCGGACACCACCGGCAGCATTCACGATTTCGCGGGCTTCTTTGAAAAAGCCCACGCGGCCGGCGCGCTCTGTGTCGTCGCCACCGATTTGCTCGCCCTCACGTTGCTCCGCGCACCCGGCGAGTTTGGCGCGGATGTCGCCGTTGGTTCCGCGCAACGCTTCGGCGTGCCGATGGGTTTCGGCGGACCGCACGCCGGCTTTCTCGCGACGAAGGATGAATTCAAACGCCAGATGCCCGGTCGGCTCGTCGGGGTTTCGAAGGACGTGCACGGCAATCCCGCGATGCGCCTCGCGCTCGGCACGCGCGAGCAACATATCCGTCGCGACAAGGCCACGTCGAACATCTGCACCGCGCAGGTCCTGCTCGCCGTCATGGCTTCGATGTACGCCGTGTATCACGGTCCCGAAGGATTAAAACGCATCGCCCAGCGCACGCGCCTTCTCACCCAGTTGCTCGCCGAAGGCGTGAAATCCACCGGCGCGACGATCAACG
>JAYVMJ010000624.1:0-3624 GCA_043759025.1 Verrucomicrobiota bacterium
CCCGCCAGAGTGGTGGACGAATTTTCAGGTAAATCCAGTTTGTAGAGCGTATGCTGGCTGTCGGTCTCCGCATTCACATGCGGGCCAAAGCCCACGCCGATGCGTTGCAGAAATTTCACCTTCTCGTCCGCCGGAAAATTACGCGTGCTGCGAAATGCCATGTGCTCGACGAAATGCGCATAGCCGAGCTCGTCGTCACCTTCGTTCAGGGATCCGGCCAGCACCAGCAGCCGCATGCTCACCTGCCCGGGCGGCGTATGATTCGGCACGAGCGCATAGCGCAGTCCGTTGTCGAGCCGGCCAAACGTGATGCGTGGGCTGACGGGGATATCGCTGAGCTCGTGCGCCCACGCGGGCGGGGCGGTTTCGGCCCGAACGCCTTGAATCTGAAAAAACAAAACCAAAACAACAAAAGCTACCAGCCGATGGATGCGCATAAAAGAGGGCAGTCGTTTTTAAGGTCCAGCATCGTCCGTAGTTTGTCCACTCCTGAGATACTCTAGTCGCATTGAACTCTGGTCGCGGAAACGCCTCGAGTCCGCTCATTGCAAAGCGAGATCGCAGGCCAGAGCCCACCCGCTGGGTGGATCGACCAGGCACACACCATAGTGACCAACTCGGCGGCTCGTCTCATCCAGTGGAACTTCAACCCGAAGTCCGCGATCTCCGAGCCAGTGATCGTCTCGCCGCCAAGTTGGCGGAATGGCTTCGCCAGTGGAGAGACGCCAGTCAAACGCAGGCGAAGTTGCAGCCTCGATCGACGCCGTTTCCAAGCCGATCCAATAACGAATGCGCACGCTCGGCCCCGCTTTCACCACCATCTCTCCCGCCTCATTAACCCTCACCCGCACAAGAATCATTCCGTTCTCATAGCCAAGGACGTAATTGGCGCCGTTCGCCACCGCGGGACCAGACCATCCCAGCTCCGCCATCCCACTTCGAACCGACGAACCAACTACTTCCCTGCCCGGCTCATCCCGCCAGCGCGGTAATTCCGGTTTTCCTGATGCGTCATCCGGGAAATAGAAAATCAACCCATTCTTTGTCTGTGGGTCCTGAAAAAGCGTGGGCAGTCGAGTCAGGCGCTCCTGACGAATTTTTTGGCGCATGGTTTCCAATGACTCTTCTTCACCCGCGGTAAGTGGACGAGTGGGCACAATTGCGTCCCGCATCACGCGTGGATGCCACGCGGACACGTGAATTTTCGTCACCTGCGTCAAACGATCTTCTTCCGTCGCTTTTGGTCTTTCACTGGAAATCGGAAGAGAACTCATCGTCGGATTCTGCGCAGGCGGCGAATCCGGCTGTTCATCGGCGGCGGGCGAAGAAGCTGGCGTCGATCTGGATTTCTTGGGCGATTTAACGGGGCGCTTCGATGCCGGTAAACCGTTGGCAGCATCGGACGCTTGAACCGCGGGCGATTGATCTCCTTCCGCTTCGGCCGTGGAAGTTGGAGAATCATTCGTCTGCTTCGGAGGCACGGATTTTTTCTCTGCGGCCACTGAAGGCTGCTTGGTTTTCTTATTGGAAGACGCCGTTGGATCAGGTGCCGCTGAGCTTCCAGTGTCTTCCTGGCTGGGCGCGGTGCTGGATTCAGGTTGAGGGGGCGCTTGATTTGGCGGAACCGTTTTGCTGGTCGGCGGATTTTTTGGCGCACTCTTGCTCGCTCCGCCCTCCAGCGACGTTGTGTCGTCGGGGGTGTCCGCAGTTGAAGCCGATCCGGAAGATTCAGCGGGCCTAACCGCAGCCCCGTTTGTCGTGGTGCTTTTTGCCGACTCCTTGGCTTTATTATCCGGACTTGATTTCAACCGGCCGTTGGCCGCCGCACCCGGCCCGGGTGTCGACGAATCAGGCGCTCCCGCGTCAGCATTGCTGCCGGCAGCTTCTGCCTTCGCAGTCGTACCCGTTGCAGCCGGACTCTTTGCTGTACCCGGCTTGGATGACTTTCCTCCACTCGAGGCCGCAGCAGTCGATGTCTCCGAATCAGCAGCGGCGTTACTTCCCGCCAGAGCAGCGTCTTCGTCCGGCGACTCATCACCCGCGGGCGAAGACACACCCGGTGTGCCGGCTTTTTTCTTGTCCGCCGCACGCCGCGGGAATTTCGCCAGTTTGTCTTTCGCCGATTTAACCTCGTCGCCATTCAGGACCGCACCCGGCCCATCTTCTGATGGGCGCACTTTTTCTTCCGCATTACCTGATGATGAATTGAGCGGCTCTCGCGCGGCATGGACCTGAGGAGCAGGTGTGCGTGGAGTAGGTTTCCCGTTCGAATCATCGGCCGGGGATTTTTCTTCGGGAACCCGCTGACCGGGTCCCGTAGAATCCTCCGCTGGTTGTGACGCAGGATCGGATGCCACGCCGTCTGCCTCCGACGGAGCGCGATCGTGGCGCGGAGGCAAAACCTTCGGCGGCGGAATCGAATTGGAAAGAGTGGAAGGCGCCCCTTCCAGACCCACCTTGTGATCATCGTAGGCCGACGTTTGCGGGTTGTTCGCCGCCAGCTGCCCTTTGGCCGATTGCCAACTCGACGATTGGTTTTGAGCGGCCGACGCCGTGTCGGAAGACCGCTTCGACCACCACCAGGTCAAACTTCCCGCGCCCAAAATCAGCAGCAGCAAGATCAACCCAGTCCGCCGGCGTCGGAACCACGGGACGTCTTCCGCCACCGGAGTGATCTTGCCCGCCATCGACAGTGGTTCGTCCGAAGCGCTGCGCAGCTCCAATCCGGCGATCGACTCGCGCTCGATCTCCACCGTCAAGCCGCCCGGAAAATCGCTGCGATCCGCAACCCTGATACGATAACTGCCCGGCGCGACATTGGGAAAACAAAACCCGCCGTCCTTGTCCGACTTCACGCGAGCGCCACCGATTCCCTGCGTATTTTCGAGCACCACGGAAATCCCGGCTGGACGTTCGATACCCGCGAACACCGTCCCACTGATCTCGCCGGGTTGCGCGTCGGGAAAATACGGTTGGGCCGCGACCGCCGCACCCCAACTGTGCAGCATCAGCCCCGCATCGGTCCGACAAACAAATCCCGCCAGCGCCGAATCACGCTGGGCAAGCAATTGATTGATCATCTCGCCCACGCTGTCCCGCACCTGACCTTCCAAGGAGGACGCTTCGTCGTCATCGGCCCGCCCCATTCCACCGAAACCGCCCGCCAACGATCGATTGGCCTCGGCCAATCGTCGTCTCACTTCCACAAGTTCCGTCGCGGTCACGGGTCGTTTCTCCCCAGCCTCGCGCCACGTCCAAGCTACCTTGCCGCTGTCGGCCCGCCGTTGCGATGCGAGCAACACGTGTCGGAAATGCGACGAAAACAAATGCCAGAATTGGTGGATCGAACGATTGCCGACCTTGAAACTGACAGCGGCCCCATCGCCAAAATCGATCTCGGCAACGGCGCGACGGGTGGCGGGTGAGGCGCTCATCGCGGTTTCAGGGTGCGACGGAGTCCCCGTTCGAGTCCGACAACAGCGTGGCGAGACGCCAGCGGTAGGTTTCCCCCGGCTCCAAGCGGGAAGAAATTTTGCGACTTAACTCCGGCGCACCGGCGGGCGGAAGCGTGGTTTGTTCAATCACGTAATCGCCGCCGGCAACCTCGATTGTTTCTGAAGCCCG
>JAYVMJ010000625.1:0-2994 GCA_043759025.1 Verrucomicrobiota bacterium
CGACAATCCCACGAAGGCTGGTCAGCAGGTTGCCGTTGACCGTCGAAGTGGCGAAAACGCCCGTGAAAATCATCCCAAGCATACCGGAAACACCGTGAACACCAAAAACATCCAGCGCGTCATCGTAACGGAAGAATGACTTGATCTTGGTGCAGGCGAGAAACGAGATCGAACCGCTCAGCAAACCCAACAAGATGGCGGCCGAACCGGTGATAAAGCCGCAAGCAGGAGTTACCCCAACCAAGCCGGCGATCAGCCCCCCGAGCAAAAGCCGAGAACACTGGCCTTGCCCCGCCAGAAATATTCCAGAGCCGCCCACGTACCCGAACCAACGGCTGCGGCGAACGTGGTGGTCGCAAATGCGTTTCCGGCGATTCCATCCGACGCCATCGCCGACCCGGCATTAAAACCGTACCAGCCGACCCACAACAAACCAGTGCCAATCATGCAAAGCACGATACTATGCGGCGGCATGGGCGTTTTACCGAAACCCCAGCGGGGACCAACGATCAAACAGAGAACCAAAGCCGACCAGCCCGAAGTCATTTTCACGACCATGCCGCCGGCGAAGTCGATTGCCTTGATCGACGCATGTGCATTCCAGACGCCGTTCATCAATCCAGTCGAGCCCCACATCATGTGAGCCAGCGGACAGTAAACGAACACCAACCACAGGCCGGCGGACAATTTCATGCGCTCGGCGATCGCCCCGATGAGGACCGCCAGAGTGATGATCGCGAACATCAGTTGGTACATTGCAAAAACCACGCGCGAAACCCAGTAGGAATAATCGGGATTGGGTGCGCCCTCGACGCGGTGAAAGAGGAAAAACTCCGAACTGCCCAGGATGCCGCCGTGGAAACTCTTCCCGAGCTGTGGCCAACGCCCACCAAATCACCGCGACCATGCTCGTGATTCCCAGGCACCATGCCATGACCGACAGTACGTTTTTCACTCGAACCAATCCACCGTAAAACAAGGTCAGACCCGGCAGCGTCATCATGAGCACGAGCATTGCACTTACCATCATCCACGCATTGTGCCCGGGGCCAACCGCCTGAAGGCCCGAAGGTGTCGCCACTGCTGGATCGGAATTCGCCGTGTACGCCTCCATCTTGGCCACGCGTTGTTCCAACGTCGGTTCGGGATTTGCCGGGACTGAGCCGGCACCGGCAAATACCTGAACGCCGCCGCTAAAAAGCGGCCGTTGGATAATCCACCGATCCCGACTTCAGCCTAAATTGCCGCGTCGCCGTGCTCCTCGGTGCGAATCCGAATTACTTCCTCAAGCGGGACGACGAAAATTTTCCCGTCACCGATCTTACCGGTCTTGGCCGCCGCGGTGATCGCCATGACTGCTTTTTCCTTCATGTCATCCGTCACCGCGATCTCAATCTTGGCTTTGGGGAGAAAATCCACGGTGTACTCGCTGCCGCGATAGATCTCGGTGTGGCCCTTCTGGCGGCCGTAGCCTTTGACTTCGGTGACCGTCATTCCCTCGATGCCGACGGCAGTCAGTGCCTCTTTCACGGCTTCAAGTTTGAAGGGCTTGATGATGGCAGTAATCAATTTCATAGGGGTATATTAGAACGTGTTTCCAGTCTTCGCGTGAACGCGGATTCAGGGCAAGCCTTACTGTGGAGGAATAACGGTCTGGATATGCAATTCCTTCAATTGCTTGGCGGTCACGGGTGTCGGGCTCTGCGCCATCAGATCCTGCGCTTTCTGGGTCTTAGGGAACGCAATCACATCCCGAATACTCGTCGTTCCGCAGAGCAGTGCGACCATCCGATCCAAACCGAATGCCATGCCGCCATGCGGTGGCGCGCCGTAAGTGAACGCCTTAAGCATGTAGCCGAACCGGCTTTCCACAACGTCGGAGGGAATCTTCAGAACTTCCTCGAAAATCTTCTTTTGCAATTCCGGCTGGTGAATACGGATGCTGCCGCCGCCCAACTCCATGCCGTTGAGCACGCAATCGTAGTGCTGGCCGCGGACTGCCTTCGGGTCGCTGTCCAATAAACGGATATCCTCGCCCACTGGCGACGTGAACGGATGGTGCGTCGCGACGTAGCTCTTGCGCTCCTCGTCGTAACTCATCAGCGGGAAATCCACGACCCAGAGGAAATTCCACTGATCGGCGCGGATCGTCAGCTTGCCGCGTTTGACCAGCAGTTGCGCCGCTTCCAGGCGCGTGCGGCCGAGGATCGCGCAGGCCCGATCCCAGTTTGCCGCCGCAAAGAAAATGATGTCGCCATCCGCGATCGCCAGCTTCGAGGTGAGCGCCGCTTTTTCGGCGTCGGAGAAAAACTTAACGATGGGTGATTTCCATTCGCCACCTTCGACCTTGATGAAGGCGAGACCTTTTGCGCCGAGGGATTTCGCGATTTCCTCGAGCGCGCCGAGTTCCCCCTGGGTGATGTCGGCGAGACCTTTCGCATTGAAGGCCTTCACGCAACCGCCCGAAGCCACCGTCGAGGCAAATACCTTGAACGCCGACGCCTTGAATGTTTCGGACAAGTCTACGAGTTCGAGACCAAAACGCGTGTCCGGCTTGTCCACGCCGTAGCGGTTCATGGCGTCGCTGTAAGGCAGGCGTGGGAATGGCGCCGGCAGATCGTGGTTGAGCACTTCCTTCCAGACCTTCTTCAACATGCCCTCGAACAAAGCGTAGATGCCTTCGCGATCGATGAACGACACCTCGACGTCGATTTGGGTAAACTCCATTTGCCGGTCCGCGCGCAAATCCTCGTCGCGAAAACAGCGGGCAATCTGGAAATATTTTTCGACGCCGGCCACCATCAGGATCTGCTTGAACTGCTGCGGCGACTGCGAAAGCGCATAGAACTCGCCCGCGTGAATGCGCGACGGCACGAGGTATTCGCGGGCGCCTTCCGGCGTGCTCTTAAACAAGGCCGGTGTTTCCACCTCGATAAAACCCTGGGAATCGAAGTAGTCGCGAACGGCCTTCGTCGCCCGGTGACGCACGCGGAG
>JAYVMJ010000626.1:0-1953 GCA_043759025.1 Verrucomicrobiota bacterium
GCCCGCCTTGCCAGAGTGCGGAACTCTCACCGGCATCGCGCTGGCTGCGGTAGAAATAGCAGGAAAATTTCGGCAGACGGAAAATGTCCATCAACCCGCACGCCGCCCGCTCGGGGTGATAACCGCGCGCATAATCGAACATCGACCATTGCGCGTCGAGCGCTGCGGGAGAACTGAGGGTGTCGTTGAGGGCGATGATGTGATTCGAGACCTGCTGGCGAAGACCGCCCTCGCCATCCTCGCGGCGTTTGCGTCCGTGACTCCATTCGGCAAAGAGGCCGGCTCCCGTTTTTTGATCGAAGCCTTCGTTCGACGCGTAGAATTCCCAATCGCCATATTCGGCGATGACCAGCGCCTTGTCGCCATTCTGCCACCGGTGGATTTCGCCGTGCTGGCGCGCGTGAGTGAAAACGTCATGGCGATCCTGCCAACCGCAGGTGAACATCTGATCCCCCGGATATTCCTCGTGGCCGATCGCCTGCAGTTGCGCCATGAACTCGGCGTCCATTTTGGTTTCGTTTAACGAAAGTTCCCAGAGGACGACGCAGGGATGATTGCGATCGCGGCGGATGAGATCGCGCGCATTTTGGCGGGAGAGCTCACGGAAACGCTCGTTGCCCATGAACTGCCAGCCGGGCAGGCAATTCATCACGACGAGGCCGAGTTCATCGCAGGCCTTGAGAAAATCCGGTGACTGCGGATAGTGCGACAGGCGCACAAAATCGAAACCAGCTTCCTTGATGAGGCGCGCATCGCGTCGTTGCGCGGCGGCGGGCAACGCGTAGCCCGCGTAAGGATATTCCTGGTGGCGATTCGTGCCACGCAGCCGCCGGCGTCGGCCGTTGATCGTGAAGCCGTTTGCTCGGGAAAATGCAATGCGACGAATTCCGAACGATTCCGTCTGCGTGTCGAGGATGCTGCCGTTTGCCGCGCGCAGCGTGATGCGGGCTTGGTGCGTCACCGGCGAATCGGGCGCCCATAAGCGCGGCTGCGGCACGTCGAGTTCCAAGGTGAAGGCTGCCGAGGTGTCGGTCGCTAGGGTTAGTCCGCTACGCTGCCCGCGCGCGACCATCGCAGTGCCGCACAGCAGTTCCACCTCGAGTTGAAAAGCGCCTTCGGTCGGACCGTCGTTGCGGACGTGCGCTTGGACGGAAATTTTGGCGGAAGACGCCGATGCTGCCAGCGTGCGCACGAAGATTCCGCCGCTGCCAACTTCTGCCGCGCCGACAGGATCGGTAAGATGGAGCGGCGGATAGCAGCGCAGTTCCGCGTTGCGATAGAGTCCGCCGTACCAACAGAAATCCAGGTCGCGATAAGGCTTGCCGGGCGGCACGTCGGGATTGTCGCGGTTATCGAGACGGACCGTGAGTTGATGCGGGCGACCGTCGCTGAGCGCTTCGGTCAAATCGATTTCGAAGGGCAGGAAGCCGCCGGCGTGTTCCGCCAGCGCTTGGCCGTCGATGAGGATTTTTGCGGTGTGCATCGCGGCGCCGAGATAAAATACCCAACGGCCGGACGGGGCGCCGGCAGGGCGTTCGATGGTGCGCTGATAGTCGCACTCCCCAAACCAATGGTCGCGTCCGTCGAGATCAGCTACGAACGGACTGTGCGGCAAATCGACCACGCTCCACGCCTCCGGTGCCGCGCCGGTCGAGGGTAACCTGCGGAAGTTCCAGGCGCGATCCAAGGGGGAAAATTGAGTCATGCAACCGTTAGTATCTGTTTGATCCCGGGTTAAACTCTTTGACGATGAGAACACAAAATTTTCCGGGAGTGAATTTGACGTGCTCATACTTTACCACGTCGTGCCTCAAGTGCGTCACGAATTTCGTAGGCCCGTTTTCGGTTGAGCGGATAAAAATAAAGCATCACCAGCGCGGCGATCGCCCAGAAGGCGGTCGAAATGGCCAGCACCAGACGCATGGAAAGGATGGCGTGGGCAGTTGGGACGCT
>JAYVMJ010000627.1:0-6284 GCA_043759025.1 Verrucomicrobiota bacterium
TTTCCGGAAGAGGCCGACGAGGACGTCGGCGCTCCCAGGGCGAACAAATCGTCGCCACGGAATTTCACTCCTTTGCCGGTGGGCGGGCAGACGCTGAGCCAATCGAGCCGCAGGGCGTTGCCGCAGGTAATCCAGTTCGTGGCTTCGAGCGGGAGAAATTCCAACAGGGCGAGTTTTTGTCCGCGATAATGAACGTCGCATTGATACTCGGCGATCACGAGGGCGAGGCGGGCGATCTCGGCGGAAAAATTTCGTAATTCGATCCCGCGAAAGTTGGTGAGCGGTATATCGCTGGGCCGATCCGTTTCGCCGCGAAGACGGTTAATCTCCGCCTCAACCGCGCGCATCTCCTTGTAGGCGATCACGAGGAAATTACCCGAACCACAGGCCGGGTCGAAGACGCGGATGCGGGCGAGCCGCTGGCGCAGGTTGAGCAGTTTGCGCGCGGAGCCGGGAGTTTTGCCGTCGCCGGCTTCTGCGAGCTTGGCCCGGAGTTCATCAAGGAAGAGCGGGTTCAGCACTTTCAGGATGTTGGGCACGCTGGTGTAGTGCATGCCGAGGGCGCCGCGCTCCGCATCGTCGGCCACGGCTTGGATCATGGAGCCGAAGATGTCGGGATTGATTTTTGTCCAATCGAGGTTGCCGACGTGCAGCAGGTAGGCGCGGGCGATCTTGGTGAAACGCGGCACGCTGGGTGCGCCAACGTCTTCGATGGCGTTTTTTAGGAAGCCGACGGGGACGTCGGTGCTCCCGGGGACGTGGGCGCGCTCAGCGAAGAGCCCGCCGTTCACGTAGGGAAAGCCGTTGGCCCAGCTCTTGATCTGGGCGGTCTCGCGCTCCGCGAGCTTGGTGTTCATGGCGCGGAATACCTCGGACAACACGAGGTGAGTGTCCGACGAATCCCGTGCGCTCATCTGCTCGATCGTGCCGGTGAAGAGTCGCTCGCCGTGGAAGATGGACGTGTCTTCAGCAAAGAAGCAGAAGATCAACCGGGCCATGAAGTG
This sequence comes from Verrucomicrobiota bacterium, assembly GCA_043759025.1. GTDB lineage: Bacteria > Verrucomicrobiota > Verrucomicrobiia > Opitutales > Opitutaceae > Lacunisphaera. The sequence goes on from JAYVMJ010000627.1 coordinate 1,005, forward strand.
ATTCAGGTCTTCGCGACGTTTCTCCGTGGACCACTCGGGGTTGTCCTTGAGCAGCTCGATGTAGAGCCGGTTCAGGCGTCCGGTGGCCTTGATATCGAACGCGTTTTCGCGGATCTGTTTGACCGTAGTGATGCCGGCGAGCGGGAGGAAGAAACCGAAATGATCGGCAAACTCGGGATAGGCGCAGGCGAGTGTTTCGCCGTCGGCGAGGTTCTCCGCCTCGAAGCTGTGGCCATCGGTCGCGAGGATGAACTTGGCCTTCTGGCGGGTGGTGGCCGGACTCTGTCGCAGCGCGGTAAGTGTGGCCACCACTTCGCCCTCGGCGCAGACCTTCAGGTGGATGTTGTTCCGCTGAAGAACGCCGCCTGGGATGTCGGATTGATTCGAATCCCCGCTCTTCAGTCGCTTGAGAGTGGTCTCTTTGTTCCCAAAGGCTTCAAGGAACACGAAAGGGAAGGTCGCGGCATCAAAAGATGCGGCGGCGAGGTTGGAAACCGCCTCTTCAATCTCAACGGCGTTCATGGGCGAATTAGGCGAGACATGCGTTTAGCAATGAGCGCCTGAAGCTTTTCAGACCTTTTGCCGCCGAGACCAGCGAAGAGCGAACGTGCGTCGGGCGGTAATTGCTTAAACACCTTCCGAGTTTCTGCCGGCGTCACGGTGGCAAGCAAGCGTTCAAGGAGTTCGATCCGCTTTTTTCTAACGGGGTACCGTCTTGGAAAAGCGGCCCTTGAGCGTTTTACGGAGAACTGCAGCGCGGCGTTGCAGAATTCGAAGCACGCAGGCGGCAACAAGGTGGAGCGGGGATGCCACCTCGGCCCGCGGGAATATGGCAGCGGGGTCGCTGCCGCTCCATTGGGCTGCGCGGGTGGCTCCGGATTTTTTTAAAATGCCGCAGCCGAAAAGAGGCAACCGGGTTTTCCGAAGAACACGCTGAACACACGGAATGAACGATTCTGAGATCTTATTGGGACCTACGCAAAGAAGTGATCGAGGGTGAAAGGCGTCGAGGGAGGGGCGTTCTGCTGGCCAGCGGAATTAACCCGCCGCGTCAGCGGGTTTGCACCAATGACACTTGTGATCGGAATCCTGAACGGCGCTTTAGGGATAAAGCGCCCTACCTCAACCTGCTTCGTTGGGCGCGTTTTTCGGCTCAGATGAAATTCCTTACTCTGATTTCTGTGTATTCGGTGTGTCCTGTGGTGCGGTCTGCTAAATTATTCCGGGCGCGGACTGCTTGTTGCAGGAGATTAACCGTTGCGGATATGGAATTGCGGATTTTGTTGAGGGTGTGCCCCATTTGCGACTTTTGACCTTCAATATCGCCCATGCCCGTGGGTTATCGCTGCACCAAGGTCTAAGATCGATAAAACAGCTGTGCGCGAATCTGACCAAGATCGCCAAGCTCATCCAGCGGCTCAATGCGGACATCGTGGCCTTGCAGGAAATCGACGAGAATTCGCGCTGGAGCGGAAGCTTCGATCACCTGGCGTTTCTTCGGGAACACACCGGGCTGCCGCATTCCGCGTTCGGCATCAATAACCGCCGCACCGGCCGCCTTCACCTCAACTACGGCAACGCGGTGCTCTCGCGGTTTCCAATCGTCCACGCCGAAACAATTCCGTTTGGCACCGGAAAAATCGGCGAGAAAGGCTTTGTTTTTGTGGAGATCGATCTGGGCAAGCGAAAGAGGCTGCCGCTGTTTAACATTCACATGCACCACCGTTCCCGACCCCAGCGACTCAAGCAAGTGATCCACTTTATGCACTATTTGGACGAACAACGGACGCATCGCGCGTCGCATTGGGGGGCGCCGCCCATTGTGTGCGGCGATTTCAACAATCCCAGTCACTGGCCGGATGCCACCTCGACCCTTTTGGGATATTTCGAACAGACCAACAATTATACGTTGCTGCCGAAGACGGGGCGCACGTTCCCATCACCGTTTCCCGCGCGGGCGCTTGATTACATTTTCCTTCCCCAGGAATGCCAGCAACCCAAGGCAGAGGTCGTTCGCTGCATGCTCTCGGATCACCGCCCGGTGCTGGTCGAATTCGGCCTGCCGGATTGAGGCCGATCTTCCGGCGAGTCAAATCGACGTTTGCGTCGGAGCGGGTTACCCTTCAACTCAACCTTCCTCCCATGGATCGCATCGCCCAAGCTTTTGCCCGAGCCCGTCAGGAAAAACGCGCCGCCTTTGTTGCCTACCTTTGTGCGGGCGACCCCGATTTTGACACCTCGCTGGCGGCGTGTCTCGCGGTGATCAACGCCGGTGCGGATGTGCTGGAGCTGGGCGTCCCGTTTTCCGATCCGCTCGCGGACGGTTTGACCAACCAGCTGGCGGCCCAGCGTGCGCTGGAGAGTGGCATGACCGCCGCCCGAGTGTTCGAGCTGGTGCGGCGGATTCGCCAGAAAAGCCAGGTGCCGCTGGTTTTTTATACTTACTACAACCTGATTTTCTCCAATGGAGTGGAAAATTACGTGCGCGACGCCAAGGCGGCTGGTGTGGATGGACTGTTGACGCTCGATTTGCCGCCGGAAGAGGCGGGCGAACTCTCGGCCGCCTGTCAGAAACACGACGTGAAAACCGTTTTCATCGTGGCGCCGACGACGCCGGCCGAGCGCCTGCCGCGAATCGGCGCTGCGGCGACGGGTTTTATTTATTACGTGTCGCGTGAAGGCGTCACCGGTGTGCGCGACCAGATGGCCGCAAACATTCCCGAAGCGGTTGCGCGCATTCGCGAACACACCCGTTTGCCGGTGGTGGTGGGCTTCGGAATTTCCACGCCCGCGCAGGTGCGGGAAGTGGCGGCCTCGGCTGATGGCGTTGTGGTCGGTAGCGCGCTCGTCAACGTCATTAAGGAAAACCTAAACACGCGCGCCGTGCTGGCCGGGCAGCTGCAGGCGAGAGCGGCGGAACTTGTCGGCGGGGTGCGTTGAAACGCCCGTTTTTGAAATGGTTAAAACGCGCAAGATTCTCCTGATCGACGACGATCGCGTGCAACAGCGGCTCATGCTGCAGTTGGTGAAAAATTTCCGCAGCGGTCCGTTCGAATTGGATGAGTCGACCAGTTACGATGACGGTTTAAAAAAATTACTGACCGGAAAATACGCGGCGTGCCTGCTGGATTATCGCCTAGGCGCTCGCGATGGATTGGCGCTGTTGCGCGAAGCGCGCATCGCGGGATCGGAAACGCCGGTGATCGTGCTCACGGCTGACGACAGCGAGGAGGTTGATATCGCCGCCATGGAAGCGGGCGCGGCCGATTATCTCGTCAAGGGTGGCTTGACGCCGCGCTTGCTGGAGCGGTCGTTGCGATATGCGCTTAAGCTGGATGCGACGCTCGCGCAGTTGCGTCAGCTGGCGCAGCGCGACGAGCTGACGAAGCTTTTCAACCGGCGCGAATTCCAGCGAATTCTGGCGGAGGAGTGGGATCGTTCCGTGCGTTTCGCCCGGCCGTTTTCACTCGTGATGGTCGACATCGACCACTTCAAGCGCATCAACGACACGCACGGCCACCAGACGGGCGACGAGGTGTTGCGACACGTGTCGAGTCTGCTCGCTGGCCAGGTGCGCAATGTCGACCGGGTCGCGCGTTATGGCGGCGAGGAATTTGCCATCATCATGGTCGAGACAGACCGCAAACACGCGATCGACGGGATCAAGCGCTTGGGTCTGCTGCTCGCCGAGGTTCCGTGTGTGGTGAACAAGGAGCTTACGATTGAGGTGACCATGAGCGCCGGCGTGGCTTGCAGTGATGGCGATGCGAAGAACGCCACCGAGTTGGTCGCCGTGGCGGATAAGGCGCTCTACGCGGCAAAGAAAGCCGGCCGCAACCGGATCGTGGCCGCAGACGGCACGACGGTGGATTTCAAGGCGAGTCCGCCGGCACCATGATGCGCAGGCTGTGCGGCTTGAGAGTGATCTCAAGTCTCGCGGTAGTCGCGCGCGGTTCGCCATCGGTGTGAATCCAGCCGGCTTTTTCCCGTTCGACGACAAATTCCGCGCCGCTGAACCGTGTGACGGCCTTGACCTCATCGAAGGTGTCCGTGCCGAGCCGGTAAAGCATGCCGCAGGCGCCGAAAAAACCGACGCGCGGCACGCTCACTAACTCGAAACGACCGTCATCCAATTTCGCGCCGGGTGCGATGCGGGCGTCATTGCCGTACTGGTCGGAGTTCATCACGGCCAGGGTGAACGCGGTTAGTTGGGCGGTCGTGCCGCCGTGGTGAACGATGCACGTCTCGGGTTGATGCGAGAAAAAAGCCGGAATGCCCACGCGAATATAACCGGCGAGACCGCGATTAGTCTGGCGGCTGAAGCGAACCGCGATGTCCGCCTCAATCCCGAGTCCCATGGCGTTAAAAAAGGGAAAGCCGTTAACCACGCCCGTATCGATCGCCTTGGCGCGGCCACGCAACAAAGTCTGGAAAGCGCCCTCGTTGGGTTTGCGAATCCCGAGATGCCTTCCCAGACCGTTGCCCGAGCCGCAGGGAATCAGGCCGAACACCGCCGGCGAGCCGACCAGTCCGTCGGCGACTTCGTTCATGGTGCCGTCGCCGCCAATCGCGACCACAAGATCGCAACCCTCTTCCACCGCTTGGCGGGCGAGCTCCGTTCCGTGGCGCGCCCGCTCGGTGCGGACGATGGTACCGTCGAGCCGCTCCTGTGCGATGAAATCCACCGCGCGATCGTAGAGATACGGGTTTTTCCGATTTCGACCGGAATAGGGATTAAAGATGAACCGAACTTTCAATGGAGAAGCCGGCATTGAGAGCGGTTCGAGGAAGGAACGCAAAAGGAGTTTTGCAACAACTGCGCGCGCGGTTTGGATGCTGCGATGCCTTCGCCCATTTACGTCCTCACCGGTTGCACCGCCGTTGGTAAAACTGAATTGGCGCTGCGCTGGGCGGAGGCGAATGACGCGGAAATTATTTCGTGCGATTCCCTGTTATTTTATCGCGGGATGGATATCGGCACCGCCAAGCCGTCAATGGCGGAACTGGCGCGGGTTCCGCATCACTTGATCAACAATCGCGCGGTCACTGAGCCGATGGATATCACCCTTTATGTCGACGCCGCCCGGACGGCGGTGGGCGGAGTTTTGGAGCGCGACCGGAAAGTACTCGTGACCGGAGGCAGCGGATTTTACCTGAAGGCTTTTTTTGCTCCGGTGGCGGACAACGTCGAGGTGCCGGCAAGTCTCCGCGATGAATTGCGACAACGACTCGAAACCGGCGGAGTGGAGAATCTGTTGGAGGAACTGCGCCAGCTCAACC
>JAYVMJ010000628.1:0-2939 GCA_043759025.1 Verrucomicrobiota bacterium
ATCACTGTTGGAGGCGGTGTATTCGCCCTTCTGGTCGGTGACGCCGGAAACCAATTCAGGAATGATGAAGTTGAGATCCGAGTAACCCTGGCCGTGCGCGTGCGTGCGCATGTTGACCGGCATCCCGTCGATCGAAACGGCGAAGTCAGTGCCGTGGTCGAGATTGAAGCCACGCAGGAAATACTGGTTGGCCTTGCCGCTGCCGGAATGCTGCGTGACGACGAGGCCGGGCACGACCTCGAGTAATTCGCCGCGACGAAGAAAAGGTCGCGATGCGAGATCGGTGGCTCCCACCTCGCCATCGGAAGCGGCGGACGCTTCGCCGAGCAGATCGACGCTGCGGCCGTAGACCATCACCGGGTCAAGGGTGGCGGTTGAATCGCGAGCGCTGTCGGCGGCAATGCCGTTGGCGAAGCAGACGAGACTGAGAAAAAGGCAGGCAAGACGGCGTTGGCGGCCTTGCCCGAAAAGGGATTCGGGCATGGAAAACAAATGGGGGGACCTGAAGTTACGGGCGATCAGCTCGCCCAGATGCATGGGCGGAGGGTGCCCAAGTGAGGAAAGGAGTCCGCGCAATGCGCAGACGTACAACCCGGTGGGTTGTTATGGTCCCTTCTCACGTCAGTCTACGGGGCGGTCTCTTTTGCACGGGTTTAAGCCGGACGGGACTGACAATATTGAAAGGAGCCGAAAAGATTTCGTGCCCGGGGGGATCAGAATCGCGGCAGGTGCGTGATCGCAGAATAGGCCGCACACCTTGCGGAATTGCCGCGGGCTTTCCGTTGCGAAAAGTGTGCCGGCCGTTTTTCTGAAAAGATGAATCGTTTCCCTTTTGTATTGCTGTGCGGGTTGATTTTCATTGCGGCTGGTTGCGGGCCGAAGAAAACGGAGCCGGTTGTGCCGGCGTTCGATGAAGCGGCGCTCCGCCATGAAAAACTATTTGGCGCGGAAGCGAATACGGCCGGCATCGCTTGGCGTTCGAGCGGGCTCGGTGTGCTGGTTATCGTCCCGGGTGAAGGAACTTCCCCGAAGATGGCCGATACCGTGCGGGTTAATTACGTGGGCAAACTCAAGGGCGGCCAGGTGTTCGCGGATTCGCACACGACGGGGAAGCCGGCGGACTTCGTGGTGAATCAGTTGATCACCGGCTGGGCGGCGGCGATGATGTCGCTGAAGCCGGGTAGCCGTGCGAAACTTTTTATTCCGCCCGCGCTTGGTTACGGTGGAGTTAATTCCGCAAAAATTCCGGCCAACTCCGGTCTGATCTTCGACGTCGAACTGCTGGCTGTAAATCCCGAGCCGGCGCCGAAATCTTAAGATCAGAGCAACGTCTGCTGATTGCTGGCGGCGGCTTTCAGGCCGATGGCGTGATAGCCTTTCGCGGTGAGAATGCGGCCTTGCGCGGTGCGGGCGAGATAACCTTCCTGGATCAAAAATGGCTCATGAACTTCTTCGAGCGTTTCGGCTTCCTCGCCGACGGCGATGGCAATCGTGCCGAGGCCGACGGGGCCGCCGGCGTAGTTTTCGGCCATCAGGCGCAGGACGCGCTTGTCCATTTCGTCGAGGCCGGCGGCATCGATTTCAAGGAGTTCGAGCGCGGCCGCGGCGACCGGCTGCGTGATTTTTCCGCTGGCTTTTTCCAAGGCATAATCGCGGACGAAATTAATGAGATTATTCGCGATGCGCGGCGTGCCGCGGGCGCGGCTGGCGATTTCCTTCGCGCCTCCGATGTCCACTTCGACTTTCAATAATTCGCAACTGCGCCGGACAATCCCTTCAAGCGTGGCGCGATCGTAGTAGTCGAGGCGTGTGTTGAGCGTGAAGCGCGAACGCAGTGGCGCAGTGAGCAGACCGGAGCGGGTGGTGGCGCCGATGAGCGTGAAGCGCGGAATCGAGAGGCGGACGCTGCGGGCGTTCGGGCCCTGGTCGATCATGATATCGAGCCGGAAATCCTCCATCGCGCTGTAAAGATATTCCTCGACGGTTTTGGGAATGCGATGGATCTCGTCGATGAAGAGAATGTCGCCCTCCTCCATGTTCGTGAGCAAACCGGCGAGATCGCCGGCTTTTTCGATCACCGGTCCCGAGGTCACGCGAACGGTGCGCCCGAGCTCGTGGCCGAGAATGAAGGCCAGGGTTGTTTTCCCAAGGCCGGGAGGACCGGAGAGCAAAATGTGATTGAGCGCCTCACCGCGGCGTTTCGCGGCGCCGACCATGACTTTCAGGCGCTCGACGGTTTTGGGCTGGCCCGCGAAATCGGAAAACGAAAGCGGACGGAGCGCCGCTTCGACGGGCGAAACCGGAGTTGCGAGCGCAGACGTGATGAAGTTGGTGCCCTTTTCGGGCTTTTCAGGAGAAGGCTTCAAGGCGACGGATTAACCACTGATTTTCACTAATAGACACTAATTATTAGTGAGGGTTAGTGGAGATTAGTGGTTAAAAACAGATTGGGACAGTCGGATAGATAGCGCTCATTTCCACTCGACCTCGGCGCCCAAGCTGCGGAGGTTTTCGACGAAGTTGGGATGAGCGCGTTTGATGGTGTCGGCGTTCTTGACCACGCTTTTTCCGGGAATGCTGGCGGCAACCATGTAGAGCGCGACGGCGGCGCGGATGATGTAAGGCGCTTCCACCACCGACGGCCGCAGGGGTTTGGCGCCGAAGACGGTGATGCGGTGTGGATCGCTGACAACCACGTGCGCACCGAACTTCGACAGCTCCGACATCCAGGTGAAGCCGCCCTCGTAAACCTTGTTCCAAAACATCATCGCGCCCTGCGCGCGGACGCCGAGGGCGATCATGCACGGCAATAAGTCGACGGGAAAGTACGGCCATGGCGCCGCTTCGATTTTAGCGAGGAGATTGCTCGTGAACGGTTCTTCGACGATGAGCTTCTGGTTTTTCCGGACGATTGCGGTGTCGCCTTGGTATTCGATTTT
>JAYVMJ010000629.1:0-6630 GCA_043759025.1 Verrucomicrobiota bacterium
AAGTGATCACGTGATCATCGAAGGTCTCAATCGCGACGAAAACCTTTCCGTCGCGATGCTGCACGGCGAAGCGGAAGCGTCCGTCGGCGGGACCATGCCAATCCCGGCCTTCCTGCATCGCCATCGGTCGGTTCACCGGGGTGAACGCATCGGCCGGCAGTTTGCCATCCAGCGTGATCGGTTGAATTGCCCGCACGGCGACGTGTTGCCGATCGAGCGGGATCGGCTGCGTCACTGGGCAGCTCCACCTCTTTTCCTTTCAATTTGTAGCCGCCGGTCAGGGTCACGCTGAGCCCCGCTTCATTGAGCGCGTGAATCGAAACGGCCGGGTCGTCCGCGACCAGTTCGAGGGCGATCGTGTCGGTTTGACTGGGCGGGACCACGCGGTCGATTTCACCGGGGCGAAAATGAATTCCGTCAACCGGCGCCAGCGGCCCGTGGACGTGGAGGGGAAAATCCGTCGGATTTGCTAGATGGATGGGCACGTTCAGCCGTTTAAATTCCGGGGTCTGCTGCACGACTGGTTCGACGTTCAACCAACTTCCATCGCGCACGCATCAACGCGCGGCAGCATGGCCTCGGTCGCGACATCGTCCGGCACGATGCCGTCGAGTTGAAGATTAACAACGACGGGACCAGTCGACTTCATCGTGACCCACGTGAAGGGGTCGAATTCACCGACCTCATTCCCGCGTGCCTTTGAGTCACCGCCGACCCTCGCTAGAACATAATGTTTCATCTCGTCGCGTTCGCCCTCCACGTAATGATGAAGATGACCCGAGAACACAGTGTAGTTCCGGCCTTTCAGCGCAGCACGCACTTGTTCGTAGCCGGCCTCGTTTTTATCCATCCAGAGCGGCCGGTGGAAAAACAGCAGAGTCCAGCGGACGTCGGGAGGTTCAGCCAGCGTCTGCTTCGCCCACGCGATCTGCTTGCCGCCCAGTCCGCCGAACGAACGATCCTCGGTGTCGAGGCAGACGAAGAGAACGTTTTTGTAGACGAAACTGTACCACGGATCGCCGCGACGTTGTTTCCAGGCGTCGAGCAACACCGCATTGCTGACGTCGTGATTTCCCGGAACGAAATAAAACGGCATTTTCAGCTCGGCGACGATGCCATCGAATTCGTCCCATTCAGCGCGCCATTTTTTCGGATCGGTCGTATAACCATCGATCAAGTCGCCCGTAGTGATTACGAACGCGGGTTGCAGCAGTTTTATTTTGGCGATCGCGTCCTCGAAAATTCCGGGGCGCATGCCCCCCAGTGCGATCGGGCAGAATGGCGAAACGAAAGTCGTCCGTGGAATCGTTGATGGCCCGGTCGGTAACCGGAATCTGGGCGAAGAGACCGCCTTGCGCGGATAGTGCAATTACAACCATTGCCCGGGCGATCCACGTTCTTGCGAAAAACGGCATTCCTTTCCGTTGCCAGTTTTGAAGCCGTGCGCAAGCGCCGACCATGCGACACCGGCGCCTCAAAGCCGCCAATCAATCGGGCTGCGTCCTTTCGAAACGAGGAGTCGGTTCGCTTCCACGAAATGTCCGTTGCCGACAAATTTCCGCTCCGGCGGCATGCGGTTCTGCGCCAAGCGCGACGGATGGCTTCCGCGAATCACAAAATGGCGGGACGAATCAATGATCGGGTCTGCGATCGCCGCCGCTTTGGCCCCCCAAAGGATGAACACGACGCAGCTCGCGCGGATCTGGGCATGCTCCAGAACCGCGCGGGTGAATTTCTCCCAACCGAGCCCCGCGTGACTCAACGGTTCGCGGCTGCGGACGGTCAGAATGGAATTCAACAACAACACGCCCTGCGCAGCCCACGCCTGCAAATCGCCGCTCGTCGGTTTCACCCAGCCGTCGATGCTGCGCTCCAGCTCCGCAAAAATCGTTTTTAGCGATGCTGGAATCTTGGCCGTGCGATCGACTGAAAACGAGAGCCCGTGCGCGTTGCCCGGCGTCGGATACGGATCCTGCCCGACGACAATTACCTTCACCGCTTCCGGCGCGACCAGAGCGAGGGCGCGGAACACGGTTTCCTTCGACGGGAAAACAGTTTCCTGCTCGTAGCGTCGGTTGATCTCTCCGAGTAGAATGTGGAAATCAGTCTCGGAATAACTTTCCGAGAAAAGTCCTCTCCAAGCGGCTGGCAACGTGAGCTGACGATTTTGCATGGCGCTGAACTGAATCGCGATGCAAGGCGCGGGTCGAGACTCATGACAAAACCGGTTCTATTTTATCGAGGCACCCGACAACACCTTTCCGGAAGCGGTGAAAGTAAACGCCAGGTCGAAATAAGTTTCGGTGTTTTCGCGATCCAGTTCCTTGGGCGGGCCGCCGCCTTCTTCGGTGCGGAAGATTCTCATCGTGTACCGTTGGGCCGGATGAAACCGCCATTGGCCCACGGCAACCCGCACGGCTTCGTCAAACTCGTCGGAATAGCGAGTGGGCGTGGAAAAGGTCAGCAGGCTCGGGGACACGTCGGAGACGCGGCCATCCGGATCGACGGAAATTTTAACGCCGATCGTCACCAATCCCGCTTTCGCAGCCAGCGCGTGCGCCGGGTAAACCGGCAGGGCCAGTGGTGGGATCGGCTCGGCCTCGATATAATGCTCCACGGTGATCGGACCGTTGGAACCTTCGGTCACCTTCCCCTTTAACGGTGACGCCGGTGGTTCGTCCACGAACCGAAACGAACTCGCGCCAGTGTCCGGCGGTGGCATGGGCAAGTGCTGGCAGCCGCTGGCGAATAGGGCGCCTGCGAGCAGTAAAAGACGCGCGCGCTTGCAACCAACCCTGGAGCCGCAGCGACCCCGCTGCGGTCGCTCAACCAACCACGGCGATGTCGCCGTGGCTCCATCAATTTGGTCTTTCAATGCCATTGAGCCATTCATCGGCACTGGCGCAAAATCGTCGAGTGACCTAGTTTTTAAATGCGCAGAAAAATTGTGTGCGGTTTCCGAAACGGCGGGTGCTATGATCACCGCCATGAAGGATGATGCCACTTTGCTTCAGAGCTATGCGCGCGATCGCTCCGAGAGCGACTTCGCAGAGCTGGTGCGACGTCACGTAAACCTGGTTTATTCGTGCGCGTTGCGCCAGATGAATGGCGACGTCCATCTCGCGCAGGATGCCGCGCAATTGGTCTTTATCGATCTCGCGCGCAAAGCGTCATCGCTGGCGAACCAGCGTGTGCTCGCCGGATGGTTGTTCACGAGTACCCGTTTCGCCGCAGCGAAACTGGTGCGGGGAGAGGAACGTCGCCGTCGACGCGAACAGGAGGCAGAATCCATGCAAGCAATAACCCGGTCAGATTCCACCGCCTCGCTTGATTGGGAGCGGGTGCGCCCGGTGCTCGACGATGCGCTCGCGGAACTCGGTGAACGCGATCGCGAGGCGATTCTGTTGCGCTACCTCGAAGGCCGCGATTTCGCGCAGGTCGGGGCGAAACTCTCGCTGTCGGACAACGGTGCGCGGATGCGGGTGGACCGGGCGATCGACAAATTACGGACGTTGCTCGCCCGGCGCGGAATCACCTCGAGCGCGGCCGCGCTCTCCCTCGCCTTGTCCAGTCAAGCCGTGAGCGCCGCCCCGGCCGGACTCGTGACGACTATAACCGGAGCCGCTCTTGCGACCGGCAGCGCCACCGCCGCGACCTTCACCTTTATGAGCATGACAAAATTACAGCTCGCGATCGCCGCTGCGGTCGTCGCGACCGGATCCGGGGCCTATGTGGTGCAGCAGAAAACCAATGATGCCCTTCGCACCGAACTCGCCGCCGGTCGGACGCCTGGAACTGACCTTGTTCAATTGCAGAATAAGAATCGACAGCTAACCAAGACGGCGAACGATGCCGAGGCGTTGCGGGTGAACGATGCCGAGTTGGAACGCCTGCGCAAAGAAGCCGCGGTGGTTCAGGCGCGAATTGAGGCAAACGCGCCGGTTTCTTCCCAGCCTGCGACTTCGCTTCCGCTGGATTTGCATCTGGCCGAGGATCCGCACGCGCTGAAAGAGCTCAACCGAGGCCCGATGCTGACCCGTCCCGCGATGCCCGTTTATCCCGCCAAGATGGCTGCGGCCGGAATTCCGGGGGAGGTGACAGTGGAAATGGTCGTCGATGCCAAAGGCAATGTGGCATCGGCGAAGGTGCAGAACTCGAGCAATCCTGAATTTGACGAAGCAGCCATCACGGCTGTGGTTCAGTGGAAATTTGATCCGGGTCAGAGAAACGGGAGAAAAGTAAACACGCGTGCGACGCAACTGATCAAGTTTGATCCCAAAGACGGAGTGAGCACGCCGGCGCCGGACTGGTTCTGAGTTATGCGTCCGCCGAAATTACCGTACATTTTGATCGCTGGCTTGGTGGTAGTCGCGGCGGGACTTTGGGGATGGCAGCGCCACACCACAGGCCGCTTGCGCCTGGAAATTATCCAGCGGCAACAAATCGTGGAGAAAGACCGTGCGCAACTGGAGAGAGAAAATCGGCGACTGCTTGCCGCTCAGATATCAACCGATGGATTGCAAAAGCTCCAAGCCGAAAGGACGGCGGTTTCCTCGCTGTTGCGTGAAATTGAATCCATGCGCCGTCGCGCAGACGTTATCGCGCGCAACGGCTCAGCGACAGCGGAAAACGCGATCAAGCATTCTCTGACAGACGGGCCGGTACCCGCGCGCTTCTGGAGAAAAGCCGGTCAAGCCACACCGGCCGCCGCCTTCGAAACTGCGCTGTGGGCGGGTGCAGGGGGAAACGTCGAATCGCTGGCCGGGTTGCTTATTTTCGACCCAGTCGCGCAGACGAAGGCCAACGCGATCTTCGCCGCACTGCCAGCGGCCATGCAGCAGGAGCTTTCCACGCCTGATCGACTCATTGCGTTGCTGGTTGCCAAGGACGTGCCGCTCGGCAGCGCGGAGATTTTGACGCAAGCCACGCCCGCTGATCCTTCGGCCGATACGAAGCTGGCCGCGAAACTGACCGATGCCGATGGAAAATCGAAAGAGGTCCACCTTTCCTTGCGCGCCACCGACGGAAGCTGGCGTTTCGTGGTTCCGCCCGACGCCGTGGAGAAGTACGCCGCACAGTTGCGGAAGCCGATTGCCGTACGTTGACTTGTCAATCGCACGACCTAGCAGATGGGTATGCGGATTGTAGCTTTACTCGTGATCGGTGTCTTGTGGGGCACGGCGATTGCCAAGGAGGAGTTTCACCAAGTGGATTTCAGCCGCGAAGATACCGCGGCTCTGTACCAGTTGAAGGATCACGTTGTTCAAGCATGCAAATTCGAATGGCGCTTCGATCAACCCACCGAAACGGCCCTCGTTACGGAAATGAAAAAAGTCGGCGAAAAGGACTGGACTGTCCTTAGCCGCACAAAGGAAAGTCCCACAAGGAAAGCCATTGCCACAGTTCTTCTGGACCCGAGGCCAACGTCGCAGACCATGCCAGGCACAATTTTACTTTGCTGCGGTTGGGGCTTCGAAGATCGGGTCGGAACGGGGCTCGGCGGGGGGATGGGGCTCGCGTGACGTAATACTTCCGGGTGTCTTGGGAACCGGGTTTGAATGGAAGACTTCGAGGGATAGTCATGAGGAAATGTTCATCCTGACTACCGCGACCGACGTGTACCGCGTTCGACTGGAAAAAAGCATCCGCCAATAAGCGCAACGGTGCCCGCGCGTTGAGCGGCAGATCGGGGACACGCTCCCATTCGAGACACCGGGCAATTTCCGAGAAGCCGTGATTGCGCCTCGCCGACAGGCAGCTGGCAGAAAGCAGCACCTTCACAATAAAATCTGCCGAGCGGGATCTGGTATCGATAGTTCCGTATCGGCTCCCTGGCGAAAAGAAACCCGTCTTGTTCCGGAGGCTATGGGCCACGTCGATAATAGGCCAATCTTGTGCTTATTCAGACGTGAATTCGTAACTGTGCCGGTTTCTCCCCGCGCTCGCGGTGCTTTATTCTTTCCCAATAGTTTGGACCAAGGACTGATTGGACAACAGGCTGCGTTCAACCCCGGAACCCATGTTACAATACGTGCTCATCATTCACGAAGTCGCCAACTACGAGGCTTGGAAAAAAGTTTTCGATGACGCCGCAGGCATTCGCAAAGAAGCGGGTGAACGTTCCTACCAAGTGCTCCGCTATGAGAACGAGCCCAGGAAAATCATGCACTTCTCCGCATGGACATCGCACGCAGACGCGAAGGCTTTCTTCGAGTCGCCGCGTTTGGTGAAGATCCGCCACGAAGCCGGCGTCAAAGCGCCGGAGTTTATCCACCTTGAGCAGTTGGAAGCCGGTACGCTCTGAAAGCGGGTGACAGAGAGCTGCGCTCAACCGAGTTTTTTTGTAGTTTGCCATGGAGTGCGGTGCCTCGGCGCCGCTTTGGACAGGCCGGCTCGACGGCCCGCCTCCGGAGGCTGGCCAGATAATCGTGGTGCATGAGGCGGACAGCCGAGGCTGTCCTTCGGAAAGCGGCGCCGTATCCTCGACATTACCCACAAGAGTTGGGGAGTGAGAGGCCGGAGAAAAGGAGCCAGGCGGTGGTGAGGTCCTGAAGGCGGAGCAGTCCGCGCCACAGTGCGAGCGGACCGGGCGGGCCGTCGCTCTTGCGGCCAAGGTGGCCGCCGAGTTGG
>JAYVMJ010000630.1:0-2224 GCA_043759025.1 Verrucomicrobiota bacterium
TCCGCCGGCAGACGAGGAGAACTTCGTCGACCTCCGACAAATTCATCAGGCCATCAAGGAGGACCAGTCGTTTTTGAAACAATCGTCCCAAGGGGAAAAACAGCCAGTTGTAGCAGCGCATCGCCGTGGTGTGATGCCGGGTGAGTCCCTTGACCGCACAGTCCAGCAAGCGGGGATTGTTGGACTGCATGCCGAAGACCGCGCTGCGCTCAACGACGAGGTCATGGCGGGCGAGCAATTCTGCGAGCGCGGCAGGTTCGTAACGCCGAGCGTGTCCGACGTAGTTGTCAAAGTTTGTCCAGCGCGCGGGATGCAACGGCACGGAAAAGATCAGGTGTCCGGACGCTTTCAGCACGCGCGTCAATTCTCCCAAAGCGCATTCGTCGTCCGCCACGTGTTCGACGACGTCGAACGCCGCCACCAAATCGAACGTGTCGGACGCATAGGGCAGGGCGGTGATGCCGCCGGTCCAGGCGACACCTCGATGGGCGATCAGCTGCGTGATGACGTGCGGGCTGATATCCACAAAATGCGTGTGCTTAATCGGCAGGCGCGGATGAAGTCCCGGCCCGACTTCCAATCGCATCGCGGCGGCGGCGGCGAGCAGCGGGGAAATCAGCGGCCAGGTATTGAAGCGTTCCGGTCGGGTCAGATACGTTTTTGCCCAAAGCGCGTCATAGAAATTCCGGTTCCGGACCGCGAGGTAATCGGTTGGAAGGGGAAAAGTCTCGGACAGTTCGGAAAGCAGTTGCATCAATCATCGCCCGCAGGAAACGAACCGCGCCGCATCGGGATGAGGTGGCGTGTCCGTCCCGGTTTGGACCGGCGCGACACAAAAGAGTTACGCTCTCGGATAAAAATTCATCGCTCGATCAAATCGGGACGCGCTGCCCGTGAGAGCTCTCCGCAGGCAGGCTCGCTTTTCGTCCGTAGCCTCGGCGAAGGATGGGCCAAAATTCCACAGCGCTCCAAATCGATTTAACCGCGGATTTTACGGATCACGACAGATACGGAAATAATTCAAGAAGTGGTTCCGGCTCCAATCGTGTTCCCCGTGAGGTGAAAGTCGGTGAATTTGTATTTGATTGGTTATTCGTGATCATTCGTGAAATCCGTGGTTTCAGCCGCGTTTTCTAAAATGATGGCGATTCAGTCCCATCCCGGCAACGGGCTCGCGCCTTCGCCCGGGTTGCCCGCGCTTTACTTCGCACGGGCTCCTTGTACGTTCCTCGTCCCATGAGGTATGTAATTCGCCAGCTGGTGATGAACCCGGGGTTTACGGTCGTGGCACTCGTGACACTGGCATTGGGGATCGGCGTCAACACGACGGCATTCACCGTTTTGAACCGCCTGATGTTGCAGTCGCTGCCGTTTCACGAACCGAAATCCCTCGTGCAGGTGTGGTCGCATACGACTCGTGACGGAAACGTCCTCGTCCCTCCGGCGGACTATTTTGATCTGCAGGCGCAGAACACCGTGTTTACGGACATGGCCACTTATTCCCCGTGGAACACGACGAGCTATGCCGAGGCCGGCAAGGCGCCGATCCAAGTCGGTGCGATTTACATGACCGCCAACTTTTTTCCGATCGTCGGTGTGCAGCCTCAACTCGGACGTACGCCGACCGAAGAGGAGGCCAAGAAAATGGCGTTCGTGACGCTTATCAGCGATTCTTTTTGGCGAGAGCATTATAACGCGGACCCAGCTGTGCTCGGCCGTACCATTCGCTTGAACAGCCGGGACAGCACGATCATCGGAGTCATGCCCGCGTCCTTGGAGGATCCAGCGCTCTTCAGCGGCCGGCCGGCCATTTACTATCTGGATCCGGCGACGCATAGCCGTACGGTCCGGACCGCTGGCTGGGAATTGGTCCTCGCCCGGTTGAAGCCGGGCGTCTCGATCGAACAGGCGCAGGAACAGATGAACGTCATAGCCAAGCGACTGGCCTACGACTACCCGGAGACCAACAAAGATCGCGGCGTAAAGGTGATTCCTTATCCGACGAATCAACTCGGGGACGATGGGGCCCAGCTCACGTGGATGACACTCGCGCTCACCGGACTCGTGCTTCTGATCGCCTGCATCAACCTGGCCAATCTGCAACTCGTCCGGACCACGCGCCGGGGTCACGAGATCGCCATTCGACTTTCACTCGGGTGTCCGCGCTGGCGCCTGATCGGTATGCTTCTGCTGGAAAGTGTAATCATCTCCACCGCCGGTGGCG
>JAYVMJ010000631.1:0-3831 GCA_043759025.1 Verrucomicrobiota bacterium
CAGAAGCAGTCGCCACCGGCGCTGAAGGCACTGGTCTGACCGGACGCGATCCGAATGCCGGCACCCCCGGCGATGAAAACCACAGCGTGGTTGAACCGATTTATTTTGCGCTCGACCGTTCCGCAGTTGCGCAAGCGGAGCGCCCTAAATTGCAGGCTGCTGTAAAATGGCTGCAGGATAACACGGGCAAGAACCTCGTTCTCATTGGCCATTGCGATTGGCGTGGCACCGCTGAGTACAATCTCGGCCTCGGCGACCGGCGCGCCGCATCAGTGAAGAAATACCTTATCTCAATGGGAGCGGATGCCTCGCGTCTTGAAACCCTTTCCAAAGGTTCCACGGACGCAAAGCAGACGGGAGGCGACGCGGTTTGGCAGAAAGATCGTCGCGTCGATTTTGTCGAACTGACTAAATAACTCGAAATTTCAGCAAAAGGCTGCGGAGCAATCCGCGGCCTTTTTTGTTTTCGTCGTTTCAAACCAGCCGGACGACGCACCGAATTTCAGCCGCGCGCGAGTTCGAGCAGCATTTTTTCGGACGCCTCGATCCCTTTTTGCATCACGCCTAAGTGGAAACTCTCGTTGGGCGCATGCAGATTATCCTCGGGCAGGAAAAGTCCCAGCATGACGGCATCCAGGCCCAGAACCTCGTTCAGGTCGGCAATCAGCCCGACACTGCCACCTTCCCTCAAATAAAGTGGTGCTTTGCCCCACACTTCCGTGACCGCTTTGTCGATCGCCCTGAAACCCCGCGCTAAAATGGGCGACTGATTTTTCGGGGTGTTACTTCGGTCGGGCGGAATCGCCACGTAGGGCGTCGCGTGGTGCTGTTCAGTAATCGTCAGCGTAACGCCTTTCGGGCATCGCTCTCTAATCGTTTTGAAAATCGCGGCCTTCACCGTGTCCGGCGTCTGATTTGGCACCAACCGGCACGTAATTTTCGCGGTCGCTGTGCTTGGAATGACCGTCTTGGTCCCCTCGCCTTGGTAGCCTCCGCTGAATCCGTTGAATTCCAGCGTCGGGAGAAAGCGAATAGCCTCAAAAGGGGTGTAGCCCGTCGGAGTATGAAATTCCTTTATCCCCAGAAAATCCGCGTATTTTTTTTCCTGCAGCCCGAGTTTCTTTAATTCCGCCCTTTCCCATTGCTCCGGCTCGACCACCGCATCGTAGAACCCCGGGATAGCCACAAATCCGTCCGGCGTGTGCAGCGAAGCACAAAGTTCCGCCAACGCCTGCAAGGGATTCATGAGCGCTCCCCCGTGCAGCCCGGAATGCAGATCGGTTTTCGGTCCGGTGACTTCCACTTCAAAGGCCACCATCCCGCGCAAACCCACGGTGATGACAATTTGCTCGGGCGATGGACTTCCGGTGTCGGAAAAATAAATGAAATCCGCCCGGAGTTTCTCCTTATTTTCCAATAGGAATTTCTTGAAATTCTTGCTGCCAATTTCCTCCTCGCCCTCGACCACAAACGTGATTCGCAACGGAAGATCTGGATTTTTCTCCAGCAGACGGGCAACTGCCGCCAGATGTACCATCAACGGACCTTTGTTGTCCGCGGTGCCACGACCGTAGATTCGTCCGTCCTTGATCGTTGGCTCAAACGGGGGCGTATTCCATTTTTCGATCGGGTCCGCCGGTTGAACGTCGTAGTGCCCGTAAATGATCACATGCGGCCACTTCGGATCTCCTTCACGTTTTGCCAGGATCACCGGATGCAATGGCGTCGGCACAACCTCCACCGCGAACCCCATCTCGGTCAACAATGACGAGACGAAGTTTTGGGCGCCCAGCATACCCGGTTTGAACTGCGGATCGGCGGACACGCTCGCGTGCCGGACGTACTCCTTCAATTTTTCCAAGGGATCGAACATACGCAAAACCATGGCGAGGTTTTGCGTCGGCGCTAGCAAGAATTACGCGCCGACGCCCGTCTCGATCCGTCGACGGCTTGAAACATGATCAGTGTTTAAAATGACGGCTGCCCGTGAAGACCATCGCCATGCCGCGTTCGTCCGCCGCCCGGATCACTTCTTCATCGCGCATGGATCCGCCCGGTTGAATGGCGCACGTCGCGCCTGCGTCCGCCGCGGCAATCAACCCATCGGCAAAAGGAAACAGTGCTTCGCTGGCGACGATCGACCCCTTAAGTTCAAGCTTCGCTTCGCCGGCTTTCCACACGGCGATCCGCGAGCTGTCCACGCGTGCCATCTGCCCGGCCCCAATGCCCAGCGTCTGTTCTCCGCGACAATAAACGATGGAGTTGGACTTCACGTGTTTGCCGACCCTCCAGCCAAACATCATCGACGCCCATTCCTCCGACGTGGGTTGGCGTTTGGTGACGACCTTGAATTCCTTGATGTTTCCGAGCGTCCGATCGCGATCCTGCACCAGAACGCCGCCCACCACCGACCGCATTTCCTGCAACGCATCGGCGCCAATTCCATCCTTGGCGATCATCAGCCGCAGGTTTTTCTTCTTTCCGAAAATCGTCGTCGCTTCGTCACTAAAGCGGGGAGCGATGATCACTTCGGTGAAAATCTCCGAGATGATTTTTGCCAGCTCGCCGTCCATGGTTTGATTGATCACGATGATCCCGCCAAATGGAGCCTGGCGATCCGTGGCGTAGGCTTTCTCCCACGCTTCAAGCAAGGTATCCGCGCTGCCCACGCCGCAGGGATTGGTGTGCTTGAGAATCGCCACCGTGGGGCGTTCGAATTCGCCAATCAGATAGGTGGCGGAGGTGATGTCCAAAATGTTGTTATAGCTCAGCTCCTTGCCTTGGAGCTGTTGGAAATGATCGTGGAATGTCCCGTAAAGCGCCGCCTTCTGGTGGGGATTCTCCCCATAGCGCAAACTCTGCGCTTTTTTTAGGGACAGCGAATAAGTCGCCGGAAATCCACTCAACCCCTCGAGGTCGGGCTCGTGTTGCTGGCCTTCGAGATAACGCGCAATCGCGGCGTCGTAGCTGGCGGTTCGTTGAAATACCTTTAATGCGAGTTTGCGTCTCAAGGACGCGAGTTCCTCGGGTTTTTCGGTGGCGATGACAGCCGCGTAATCGGCCGGATCGCAAACGACCGTGACGCTTTCGTGATTCTTAGCCGCGCTGCGCAGCATGGAAGGGCCGCCGATATCGATATTCTCGATTGCCTCCTCGAATTCCACGCGAGCCTTAGCCACGGTTTGTTCAAATGGATAAAGATTAACGACCACCAGGTCGATCAATTCGATGTCATTTTGCTTTGCTTGCGCCAGATGGTCGGGCTTGTCACGACGACAAAGCAGTCCGCCGTGAATTTTCGGGTGCAAAGTCTTCACCCTGCCCTCCATAATTTCCGGAAACCCCGTGTGCTGGCTCACCTCGGTCACAGGCAACCCTGCTTCTGCGAGCAGTTTCGCCGTGCCGCCCGTTGAAAGCAGCTTGTAATTTTTGTGGTTAACGAGGGCGGTGGCAAATTCCACGAGGCCGCGTTTGTCACTGACCGAAAGGAGCGCGAGCTTTTGCATGAACCTTGCTTTTGTGAAGCAGCTGCATTTCACCGCAAGTCGAAAGCCTTTTTCCGACCGTTACTTTTTCATGTATTTCATCGGTCGGCTAGTTTCTAGTTAACCAACTGATGACTGCGCCCATCGAAGTGCCCGGATTGCGGGTTGAGTTGGATAAACTCTCTTACCGCCGCGGTGGCGAACAATTGCCGCCCGACCGGCCGCATGCTTTCATCTATCACCTGACGATTCGCAATGACTCCGACCGGACCGTCACCTTGCTGGGACGCAAATGGGTAGTCGAAAACTCGGACGGCACGCAGTTGGTGGTTGAAGGTGACAAAAT
>JAYVMJ010000632.1:0-2077 GCA_043759025.1 Verrucomicrobiota bacterium
TGCAATCCCAGCGATTCGTTCAGTGAAAGCTCAGTCGCCCTCAGCATAAAATCGACCACGCCCTGATAGAGGCTGTCGCTCTCGCTGGGTTTCGATTGCGGTGCACCGGCATAAGGTCGCAGTCCACGAAGCATCACGGCCGCCAATGTTGGGGCGGACAATTGATCGCGATAATATCGTCGCAACCCGGGATCGGAGCCCGCGTCCGCCAGCGTAAGCAGGGGCGGTCCCATTTGCATGTTCTGCGTGCGAAAGAAAACATTGAGATACGGCCAGCCTTCTTCGTTGGTCCGGCCAAGTTCGCGTCGCACCGCCTCCATCTGGGCTCGCAACGAATTCAACACGGGAGGCGGAAGATCATTTTGAAGCAGCCAATAAACCAACGCCGTTGTTCCGTAGGTAAAGTGATACGGATCGAGCGGTCCGGCTGCGCGCCCCTTCTCCGCGTCTTGCAGCGACCGCAACGAATTGCCCGTCACCTTTGCCTTCGCTTTTTCTGCGCTCGCGACCCATGAGTCCGAATCGCTTTCAGCGGTCCAGTTCCGCCGGGGAAAAGGATTCGGTTTCCCCTTCAAAAAACGAATCAAGGATTCATTAATCCATCCCACCGGTTTCATTTCCTCCACGTTGTCGCGCAGACGCGATGCGGCCATCGCAAGCGAGACGCCAGGTCGCTCCACCACCCCAACCAGCGGCTGCCCCGCAGCGAGAAGAGCGGCACGCTCCAAACCATTTCCTTCACGACGCGCCGGAACCAGGGTCACCTCCGCCCAAAATGCCCTCACGGTTCCCACTCGTGCGTCGCCGGCACCTGGCGTCAGATCGGCCGGCCCCTGAATCTGAAACTGGCCGTCGCTGCCAAGGGTCACTCGACCGGCGACGCCGCCCAGCGAACCGGGAACGACGAGCCAGCCATTTTTTTCTTCAGCCGTTAAAAGCGCATCAACGACGTAGCCCGAATCAACATCCACGAGCGAATCCACGATTTCCGCGGTCTGTGGTCTTATGCTTACCGGCGTCTTCGATTCCATCCTTCCGTTCATAAAATCCTGTGAGATCAAACTCGGACCGGTGGATTGATCCGGAGGCTTTATGGTTTGAATAATATCTAAATTCCCATCGCCAAAAACGCGGAAATATTCCGTCACGACCGCACCAATGTCATCGCGAAATTGTGCGCTGATCTTCGCAAATACGGGGCCTGTTCCCCACATGATGGGATTCTCTTGCGTGATTGCACCCTTCGGCCCCGACGCATTTTTCCAAGTGCCCGTCGCGCCAATCCCGTCGGGAAACTCCATGGCTGGACCATTGGAAAGTTGCAATGCCCTCAACGGTCGTCGTCCATCTCCGGACAGGTCGAAAAGCACACCGCCCTTCGTGGTACGAACCTGCAAACGACTGCCAACCACCCGGGATTCAATCGGCGTGGCGGCTACGTAACTTCCCGCCTTACTCCGGACCAACGCGAGTAGAACGCGCTCACCCGCTTTGATGTCGGTCGTAAACCACAAGTGCAGACGGGCAATCCCTCCGTCTTTTCCGCGCCGTACATCGTCGGCCTGAATGGGGACCACCTCACGAGATGGCCAGCGAACCAATTCCAGTTCGGCAGTATCATGGCATTCCCCGACAGCGAGAAAAACCGGCACACGTACGGGAGCGTCGTGCCGGCCCAGATTCATTCGCTCCTCAACCCAAATCCACCGCACGACATCTACCGTCCCGGGATCGGCGGTTAGTGCAGCAAGGGGAGGAACTTCCTCGTACTCCGCCGGCGGCCCGGCAAAAATATTTTCCGTCGCGGCATTCGCTCCTTCAGCCCACAAAATGACGCAGGGTACCAACCAAAGAACCAGCAAAGTCAGCGGGCGGGCGATGCTCATTTGGATTCGCCTGTTCAGAAAATAATTTACTGGGAAGCCCCGCGCACTCCCCATCCGGCAGACGCCACCGGTGTGACGAGGGTTGTGATCAACGTAAATGGATTACCCGGCTTTCTCGGTGGAAACAGACCGTGAACGGGGTCGGACCAACGTCGTGATCGAGGCTGCGGGTGCGAATTTTCGCGGCGGTG
>JAYVMJ010000633.1:0-4795 GCA_043759025.1 Verrucomicrobiota bacterium
CGCCGCGGAGGCAGAGACCGTGGTGCAGTCGAAAGCAACTGCGTCGCTGAAAGGCGGGGTGGGGAGCAGCTGGAGACGGAAGGATGGTCCCGAACGAAAATGAACTCGATACGGCATGTGCAACGGGCGAGCCTGCCCCCCGCACCAGCGGAGTGTCATCACGCGGCTCAATGAATCATTGCGCGGCTGGTTCGGTTACTTCCAGCACAGTCACCGCACGACGTTTCCGAGGGTAGACAGTTATGTTCGCGGTCGCCTCCGCGCCATCCTGCGCAAACGCGTGGGCGGGCACGCGGACTAGCTCAGTTCGTTTCCCCTCTCACCCACGTTGCACGGGCTGAGGTCGGGCTAAGTCCGTTGCTGGCCCGGTAGGGCTTGCGCCGGCCTTTTCGCGGGACGCTGTTGAGGCTAGGAGGCAGCGTCCGCAAGCCCGTTCGACTGGTTCAGGGCCCAGAGCGAAATTGGGGGGCGACGGCCCTGCGGTTTTGGATCACCGGCAATAAAAAGGGGCATTCGAATGAATGCCCCGAAATTAAAACGTGGGTGGAGGGAGGATGTTATCCGCGTGAGCGTTTCTTGCTCTTGGGACTGTCGTCTTCCTCGCCGTCCTCGTCGTCGTCATCTTTGCCTTTTTCTTCCTTTTCCTCATCTTCATCCTCGTCGTCGTCATCCCCGCCTTTGCCGGGTTTGCCGTCTTCGTCCTTGTCCTTGTCGCCTTCGCTCTCTTCGTCCTCATCCCATTTCAGGGAGGCGTCGTTCTTGAGCTTTTCCTCTTCGCCCGCCTCGATTTCGGGCAAATCGTCATCGTCGTCCTCGACGGAACGCTTTTCGTTCTCGTCGTCATCGTCGCCGTAACCGTCCGGCATGAAATCGAGGATCGCGGTCATTTCCTGGAAGAGGTGAACTGCCTTGCCTTCGATAAAGTCGTTGTTTTGCGCCTCGCGCAGCTGGTCTTCCACTTCGTCGACCGTTAGTTTCTCCTCGAAATCGAGCAGGTCGTTGAGGAGTTTGACGCGCAAGCGGGTGATGTGATCGAGGAAGTCGGCATAGGGCCCGTTTTCCTCGTCGATGACGTCCGGCAAAGCGAACAGCTTTTCCTCTGACTCAAGCAAGGGCTGCTTGGTCTTGGCGAGGCGGACCTTGCCATTGCCCATGTCCTTGCCGATGCGGAAGGGAATGAACGCGCGCTCGAAGACGTCGGAGTTGAAGCCGTACTCGCGCAGCGGCTCGATCAACTCGATGAGATGATCGACCTGTCGTGGGTCGATGATACTCAGACCATCGACGTCCCAGTGCACGGGATCGCTAACCTCGTCGACCCACCAGTTGTGGTCTTCGCCGAGCCTTACTACACACCATTCAAGTTGAGGAGTACCTTTCGCCATGTATGTTGCTGATTTCGCTGCACGAAAAGGGGGCGTGTAAGCCCTTGTCAAATACCTAAACGCAAAAGTTAAAAAAACTTTCCGAAAGACGTTACGGCTTTGAAATTTCCGGGGCAGGGTGGGCCTGATAAATCAAATAACAAGGCCAAAAATATGCCGTCTTTTTTGACGCGGGCCGGGCTTGTGTCCGGCCGGGTGATCACCACAGTGCGTTTTTATGGGCCGGCTCTACCAAAACATTGTGAAACCACTCCTCTTCCGCCTCGATGCGGAGCACGCCCATGAGCTGGGAGTCGATGCCTTGGCGTGTTTGAGCCACCTACGGCCACTCTGTGCGCTCATGGAGCGATGGAACGGTTTGTCACCGGAACTTTACCGTCCCGTGGAGTGTTTCGGGCTGAAATTCCCCAACGCGGTCGGGTTAGCCGCCGGTTTCGACAAGAATGGCCGGGCCTGGCCCGCCGCCGCCGCGCTGGGGTTTGGCCACGTGGAAATAGGAACGGTCACTCTGCATGCCCAACCCGGCAATCCCCGGCCACGGGCGTTTCGTTACCCCGAAGAGCAGGCAATAATCAATCGCATGGGCTTTAACAACGCGGGGGCGGCGGCGCTCGCGGCGCGGCTGGCGAAACTCTCCGCGCCGGGGCGACGGCAAATTCCGCTCGGGATCAATCTCGGGAAAAGCAAGGTGACGTCGCTCGATCGGGCGATGGACGACTATCTTGGCAGCTTTCGGCTGCTCGCCGACCAGGCCGATTATGTCGTGGTCAACGTCAGCAGCCCCAACACCCCGGGACTGCGGGTACTGCAGGACGCCGCGTGGTTGAAGCCGCTGTTGCTCGCTCTCGTGGACGAAAACCATGCACGGGTGGCGGCCGGGAAGCCCCGGCGACCGCTGCTGCTCAAGATCGCGCCGGATCTTTCGTTTCCCCAAGTCGACGCGGCGCTCGGCGTAATCGACGAACTGAAGCTGGACGGAATCATCGCGACGAACACCACCCTCACGCGGCCGGGAAGCTTGGCGACGGTGAATGAGGCGGGTGGATTGAGCGGGCTCCCGATGCGGCGTCGGTCGACGCAAATCATAAACTATATTTCACGAACCACGAACGGCCGGCTGCCGATCATCGGCGTAGGCGGCGTCATGGACGAGGCGTCAGCAGGTGAAAAAATCGATGCGGGTGCGACCTTGGTTCAGCTGTACACCGGAATGATTTATCGCGGCCCGTTTTTCGCCGCCGAAGTGGCGCGTGCCGTGGCGCACCGGCAACGGAGATAGTTTTGTCGTCGGGAAGGCGGAACTCTATTCAGACCGGTCAATTTACCGGAAATCCATTTTGATCAGCTGGGTTTGCAAATATCAGCTCGGCCTTGCCCGGTCCTCGTCGAACCAGGACCACCGGTCGCGAATCAAGCAGCGCCAGAAGCTCCCGGTCGTTCAGCAGTCGTAATCCGTCGCCCTGGACATCTGTGTGGACGATTTTGGCGGAGGGATAAGACACCACGAGCACGTTCGCGGTTAGTTGCCGGGTCCTGACTATCGCGCTCGCTGGGAATGACTGGGTGCGAATCAGGACGAAGCTGGGGGGCTTAACCGAAACAGGGGCTGGCGCAGTTCGTGGATTCTTCCAGATAAAAACGCTGACCAAGCCGAGAATTGCGAGGATGCCCGTCCCGCGCCGTAGGACGCGGACCTGGCGCCTTCGCTTGGCGAACAGCAGTGTTTTCTCCAGCAGAGATTCACGCGAAAAGCCCCGCGTATCTTCCGCCAGCACGTCGGCCAGGAGTCCGTCGTGATCAGGAGTTGGCTTCATGGTGAAGTGCCGCAAGCACGGCAGCCTTTAATTTGCGACGAACGCGGACCAGTCGGGATTCAATGGTTTTCTCGGAAACCCGTTCCAATTCGGCGATGTCGCGAACCGATTGGTGTTCAAAATATTTTCTTTCCAATAATGTGCGCTCTTCCGGAGGCAGCGACGCAAGATTCTGATTGAGCAGTTCGGGCAGCCGTTCGCTGTCGGCATCGTCCGGGTGTCGTGAGTCTTCGACGTTCTTTTCGTTTGAAAAACGATCGAGAAAGGCGAGGTAGCGCCGCCGCTTGCGGTGCTCATCGGTCACTGAACTGCGTGCGAGGACAGCGAGCCAGCTCCAGAATATTCCCTCACTGGAGAAAACCCGGATATTTTTGACGACGCGCATCAGCGTTCGTTGGAGCGCCTCGTGCATGGCGTCCACTTCACCTTCGTTACCAGCGGTAACCACCCACAAATAGCGCGAGAGCCGATCATAATAAGCGTGATAGAATTGTCGGTAAGCGCGCTCGTCACCGTGAACCAGCCGGCGGGTTAGCGCGTCGATATCCAGTGGTTCACCCAATACTTCGCCAGTTGCGACTGCGTGCTTGGCCAAAGGATGCGAGTGGTTTTCCAAGTCTGTGCGCTAAACATTTGCCGATCAGATATACTGGACCGTTTTCGACTTCAATTTTGCTTGTCGATCGCGTTGGGGGACTGAGGCACCGCCCCAGCTTTACCGGAAGAAACTTGGGGTAGGCTTAACGCCTTTAGAGCCTCGTCGATGTATAGGAGTTGTCTGACCTCGCCCACGGCGATTAGAAGTTTCGTCTCCTTGTGGTAGTCGCTAGCAAGGTGAGGCAAACAATGAGGCTTTTGGGTAATTTCATGAATGAGAGAGTGGTCTAGCTTTCTGAGTTCATACAGTTACACGACAGCCAACGGCAAATCCTTCGATAATTTCATCGGATCAAATAAAACAGTTGGATGCGGGGTGAGGGCAACTCCGCCTACAGGATCAGTGCGTTTGCGGGAAATTGCTGAAACGGGGTTGAGAGGTTTTTAAGGCCGTCATTGCCGTTGAGCAACGCAATGTTCCGGACGTTCATTCGCTTTGGGCCCGATACCCCGGAGCTTGCTCCGGCTTGGTTGGAAAGTGGCACGGGCCTCTGGCCCGTGGGGCCGGGCCAACACGGGCGGGACGCCCGTGCCACGCAGGAGAGGATAACCGATCGGGCGGCGTGGCTGGCTTGGTTTCAATGCCCCAGAGCTTGCTCCGGGGATCTTTACTCAGGCGGATTTTTATTCGGCGTAACTCGAACGCTTCCAGATCGCTTTCGCTGGCTTCGTCGATCAAGTCAAGGAGGTCGGCGTTGTCAGTGTCGTATTCGCGGAGTTACGTGATGGGTTCTACATTTCGCTTTCTCCGCGCTGCTCCGCGACCTCCGCGTTTAAATGGCCGGTTATTGGGTTTTGCGACCTTTGCTTCCTTGGTGTGAAACCACCAACCCAATCCTTTTACACCAAAGAAGCAAAGGACGCAGAGAATAGAGTAATTCCAGTTCGCGCTCAAGATGAGCCGATCAGCCGGGTGGCACAGGCATTCCTGCCTGTGGT
>JAYVMJ010000634.1:0-5699 GCA_043759025.1 Verrucomicrobiota bacterium
TGCGATCTCGCGACCGCCCGCGCCGATGTCGCAACGCGCGAAGCGCAACGCGCCCAAGATCTGCTCGCCGCTTCGGCTCTTTCGAGCGAGGAAACGGAAAGTCGTCGCGCCAAGGCCGCCGAAGCTGTCGCCGAACTCGCCACGGCCCGCCTCGATCTCGACCATACCGAGGTGCGCGCTCCGATCAGCGGTCGCATCAGTCGGGCCTTTGTCACCGCGGGCAATCTCGTTTCCGGTTCGCCGGGCAACGCCACGTTGCTCACGACGATCGTCACCACCGGCGATGTTTATGTTTACGCCGACCTCGACGAAAGCGCGCTGCTGAAGTTCAACCGCATCGCCCGCGAAAACCATCTGCTCATGGAAGGTGGACACGTACCCGTCGACATGCAGCTCGAGGATGAAACGGATTACCCACGCCGCGGTTTCATTGAATCGATGGACAACCACGTGAATCCGGAAACCGGCACGCTGACCGTCCGCATGACGTTTCCGAATCAAGACGGCGCGCTCGTCCCCGGACTTTTCGCCCGGGTGCGGTTGCCGGTCAGCGCACCACAAAACACGCTGCTGGTTAGCGAACGCGCGATCGGCACCGATCAAAGTCAGAAGTACGTCCTCACCGTCGCGAAGGACAACATGGTCGCCTACCGCACCGTCAAACTGGGTGGCAGCGTCGACGGCAAGCGCATCGTCCGCGAGGGGCTTTCTCCCGGTGATGACATCATCGTCAACGGCCTGCAACGGGTTCGTCCGGGGATGACGGTTTCTCCCGTGACCGAAGTCGTCGCCGCCACTTCCGCGCCACCGGCATTGACCGGTTCGAAACTCGCCGCCGCCCGCTAACCGCCCGGCCATTCCACCACCCGTTCATCGTTTCGAGGCCGACTCCGGCCTGCCAGCCACCGCTTTGCCCATTTTCCACGCACTCCCATGAACATCTCGGATTTTTTCATCAAGCGCCCGATCTTCGCCGGCGTTTTATCGATCCTCATCTTTATCGTCGGCGCGATCTCGCTGTTTCAATTACCGATCAGCGAATATCCCGAGGTGGTCCCGCCCACGGTGGTGGTTCGCGCGGTTTATCCGGGTGCGAATCCCAAGACAATTTCCGAGACGGTCGCCGCGCCGCTCGAGCAGGCAATCAACGGCGTCGAGAACTCGCTGTACATGTTTTCGCAGGCGACCAGCGACGGCGTGATGACGCTCACCATCACGTTCAAGCTCGGCACGAATCTCGATAACGCGCAGGTGCAGGTGCAAAACCGCGTCGCCCAGGCGCAGCCAAAACTGCCCGAGGAAGTCCGTCGCCTCGGTGTGACCACCACGAAAACGTCGCCCGATCTCCTGATGGTCGTGCACCTTTTTTCGCCCGACAGCCGTTACGACGACATCTACGTGCGCAATTACGCAACGCTCCAAGTTCGCGATGTGTTGGCGCGGCTGGAAGGCGTGGGACAGGTGCGGATTTTCGGATCCGGCGATTATGCGATGCGCATCTGGCTCGATCCGAACAAAGTTGCGGCCAAGGGGCTAACCGCGTCCGAAGTCGTCGCGGCGATTCGCGAGCAAAACGTCCAGGTCGCCGCGGGCGGAGTGGGGCAACAACCTTCTTCGCGGCCGGTTGACACCGAGTTGCTCATTAACGCGAAGGGCCGCCTCGGCACCGAGGAGGAGTTCGGTGCGATCGTGATCAAAAGTGGCGAACACGGCGAGCGCGTCCAGTTGCGTGACGTGGCGCGGATCGAACTCGGCGCTTCGGAGTACGCGCTGCGATCACTCTTGAACAACAAACCCGCGGTCGCGCTGCCCATCGCCCAGCTTCCCGGGTCCAATGCCATCGCCACGTCGGACGCCGTACGCGCGACCATGGCGGAGTTGAAGAAGAGTTTTCCCGAAGGCCTCGACTACGACATCGTCTATGATCCGACCATTTTCGTCCGCCATTCCATCGAGGCGGTCGTGCACACGTTGATCGAGGCCATTCTCCTCGTGGTGCTGGTCGTTATTCTGTTTCTCCAGACTTGGCGCGCCGCGATCATCCCGCTCGCGGCGGTCCCGGTTTCTCTCGTCGGTACCTTCGCGGTGATGCACGGACTCGGCTTCTCGATCAACGCGCTCTCCCTCTTCGGCCTCGTGCTCGCGATCGGCATCGTGGTCGACGACGCCATCGTCGTCGTGGAAAACGTTGAGCGGAATATTGCCCTCGGGCTCTCTCCGATCGACGCCACCAAGCGCGCCATGCGCGAAGTAACCGGTCCGATTGTGGCGACGGCCCTCGTGTTGTCGGCCGTGTTCATTCCCACCGCATTCATCAGCGGCCTGACCGGTCAGTTCTACAAGCAGTTCGCGCTGACCATCGCGATCTCAACGGTGATTTCGGCCTTCAACTCGCTGACGCTGTCGCCCGCATTGAGCGCGCTGTTGCTCAAGGGTCACCATGGTCCAAAGGATGCGCTCACTCGCGGCATGGATGTCGCCTTCGGTTGGTTTTTCCGGCCGTTCAATCGCTTTTTCGAATGGGCCTCGCAAAAATATTCCAACGGCGTCGCGCGTCTGTTGCGCCTTTCGGTCATCGCGTTGATCGTTTACGTCGGCTTGCTCGGCGCTACGGCCCTGTTGTTCAAGCAAGTTCCGTCCGGCTTTGTTCCGACGCAGGACAAGCAGTACCTCGTCGCGTTTGCGCAGCTGCCGTCCGCCGCATCGCTGGATCGCACGGATTCCGTCATCCGTCGCATGACGGACATCGCGCTCAAACATCCCGGCGTCGCCAACGCCATCGAGTTTCCCGGCCTTTCGATCAACGGTTTCACGAACTCGCCCAACAGTGGGATTGTGTTCGTGGCGCTGAAGTCATTCGACGAACGCAAGACACCCGCGCTTTCCGGCCCGGCCATTGCGCGCCAGTTGCAGGCTGAATTTTCGCAGATCCAGGACGCCTACATCGCGATCTTCCCGCCGCCGCCCGTGCAGGGCCTCGGCACGATCGGTGGATTCAAGGCCTACATCGAGGATCGCGGTGACAACGGTCTCGACGCGCTTTACGGCGCGACGCAGGGCTTGATCGGCGCGGCGAATAAAACGCCCGGCCTCAGCGGGATTTTCTCCGGCTTCACGGTCAACACACCGCAGCTCGACGCCGATGTCGATCGCGCCAGGGCGAAGGCGATGGGTGTGCCGCTGCAAAACGTTTTTGAAACGATGCAGATCGATCTCGGTTCGCTTTACGTGAATGACTTCAACCGCTTCGGCCGCACTTACCAAGTTGTTGCCCAAGCTGACGCGCAATTCCGCGGCCATGCCGAGGACATCCTGCGCCTGAAAACCAAGAACAATGCCGGTCATCTCATTCCGCTCGGCTCGCTCATGAAGGTTCACGAAACCTACGGCCCGGACCGGGTGATGCGTTACAACGGTTATCCCGCTGCCGAGATCAACGGTGCGGCGGCTCCCGGCTACAGTTCCGGCCAGGCCGAAGCACTGATGGAAAAACTCGCCGCGACGACTCTGCCGAAGGGCATGGTGCTCGATTGGACAGAACTGACTTTCCAAAAAATAATCGCTGGCAACGCGGGACTCTGGATCTACCCGCTTTCCATCCTCCTCGTGTTTCTCGTCCTCGCCGCGCAATACGAAAGCTTCCGGCTGCCGTTCGCGGTGATCCTGATCGTGCCGATGGCGCTTTTTTCCGCGATGCTCGGCATCTGGTTGACCAGCGGTGAGAACAACGTCTTCACACAAATCGGCTTGATCGTGCTCATCGGTCTCGCGGCCAAAAATGCGATCCTGATCGTCGAGTTCGCGCTCAAGCGGCGCCACGAAGGTGCGGGGATCGGCGAGGCCGCCCTCGACGCGGCGCGACTCCGGTTGCGTCCAATTCTGATGACGTCGATTGCGTTTATCGCCGGCGTATTTCCGCTGGTGGTGAGTACGGGCGCAGGTGCCGAAATGCGCCATGCCATGGGCGTCGCGGTTTTCGCGGGCATGATCGGCGTCACTTTCTTCGGACTGTTTCTCACGCCGGTGTTCTACGTTGTCTTGGAAAAACTCGGGGCACGTAAACCCGCCCCCGTTCTGGGCACCACTGCGACGGAAAATATTTAACCGGCAATAATCATGAAAATCCCCGCACTCCTTTTGGTCACTGCTACCACCGCGCTGGCCGCGCTTCCCCGCGTCGGTCCCGATTACCAACGTCCGTCCACAATTTCGCTGGCGACCTATCGCGATCTGCCGGCGGATCTCGGTAGTTGGAAAACCGCCGTGCCGGCGGATGACCTTGCCCGGGGTGAATGGTGGAAGCTCTACGCCGATCCCGCGCTCGATGCGCTGGAAAAGCGGGCGCTCGCCGCCAATCAGCAACTGCGCGCGGCGGTGGCGAGGCTCGACGAAGCCCGTGCGGCCGCCGGTCTGGCTCGAAGCGCGTATTTTCCGTCGGCGATCGGCGATCCTTCGATTGTTCGCGAGCGAATTTCGACGACGACCGACAACACCTATCCTCAATCGGAAACGACCACCTATCGCGGGGCCCTCACGGCTTCCTGGGAAATCGATTTATTCGGGCGCGTTCGCCGCCAGAATGAAAGTGCCCGCGCGGAGGCTGCGGCGAGCGCGGCCGATCTCCAATCGGTGCAACTCGCGCTGACCACGGAGGTGGCAGCCAACTATTTCTCCCTGCGCGGTCTCACGTCCGAAATTGAATTGGTGGTCAAAAACGTGGATCTCCGCCGCCAGACGCTCAAGTTGATTACGTCCCGGCGCGGCCTCGGCGCGGCAACCGATTTTGACGTGGCCCGCGCGGAAACCGAACTCGCCTCGACGGAAGCGGAAGCCGCCGCGCTTCAGAACCGCCACTCGATGGTGAGAAACGCTATCGCCGTTTTGGTGGGCGAAGCCGCTTCCGGTTTTGAACTGGCGGATTCCGCACTGGCCGCGACGAAACCGCCGCGCGTTCCCGCTGGGCTGCCGAGCGAATTGCTGGAACGCCGGCCGGATATCGCCGCAGCCGAACGCTCGCTCGCTGCGGCCAACGCCCGAATCGGCGTCGCCAAGGCGGCGTTTTTTCCGGCAATTTCCCTGACCGGTGGGGCAGGCTGGGCGAGCGGTGACATCGATCGCTTGTTCAATGCCGATTCCCGGGTCTGGTCCATCGGGCCGAGCCTCTATCTGCCGATTTTTCAAGGTGGGCGCAACAAAGCCAACCTCGAGCGCAGCCGCGCGGCTTACGAGGAAGCGGTCGCGGTTTTCCGCCAACACGTCCTCGTCGCCTTCCGCGAAGTACAGGACGCGCTCACTGCGACCCGCTTCCTCGCGGAACAATCCGGGGCGCAGGATCGCGCGCTGGCCGCCGCCCGCCGTTCCAACGAACTCGCGCAAAAGCGCTACGATTCCGGATTCGTCAACTTGCTGGAAGTAATCGACGCGCAACGAACGGTGCTGATCACCGAGCGCGCCTCGGCGCAACTCGCCGCCCAACGCCTCAACACCAGCGTCGCCCTGATCAAATCGGTCGGTGGCGCCTGGACGAGCCAACCGCGAACGATCGCGATGAACCCTTAACTTAAACCACCATGATATTTGTCACCCTCATTCTTGCGGCCATGGTCGCCCTGGTGCTCACCGACAGCGTCACTTCCAACGAGTGACCGCATCGACGATATTGCTGACGGTAGGGCGGATTATCCGTACCTAGCAGCCTG
>JAYVMJ010000635.1:0-9932 GCA_043759025.1 Verrucomicrobiota bacterium
GCCGGTGCGAAGGTCTTTTCGTCGTGTTGCGCACACCACACCGTCAATCCGCCGTGTTGTCTGACTTGCGTGCGGAGAATGCAAGCGGTCCCGCGCCGCACAGAATCGGCGGCTTTCGCGCGACGATCCGCATCGACGAACTGCCAGGGCGCGATCCCGGCGCTGACGTCGCGGAGAATCACGAGCACGTTCGCCATCGCGTTATCGTTATAGGTGATGTGCGTGTAATAGCCCGGGATCAGCGGAAAATATTGGGGCCAACCGCCATTCTCGTATTGCGAAGCGAGAAGGTAATCGAGGCCGCGAATGACCGCCTCACGACACGGGGCGCTATTTTGCACGGTGGCGACGCGGGCGAGGAACTGAAGTTCCGTGCTGGTCGCGTCGTTGTCGATCGTCGGGGCCCGGTGGTCGAATTTTGTTTCCGCCAGAAACTCCGCGTCGGGCGGCGCGGTCATATCGTGGTTTTTCGGCCAGCCGCCCTCCTTGGTTTGGTACTGCAGAACGCTCGTGGCAATCGCGCCCGCCTCGACGCTGCCGTACCATTCGGCCGGCTGCCGGAGCACCTCGTGCCACGACACGGCCGCGCGCGTTGAGCCGACTGCGAGGAACAGCAGGCCGGCGGCCAGACCCCAGCGAAATAGGCGATGCATGGCTCAGGTCGTAACCGGGCGGAGGTTTTCGTCCAACGGCGTCAGTTTCGGCATCATGAGATGAACGACGCCAAGCAACACCAGGTAGGCGGAGCCGGCGACGAAGAACGCGAAGAAATAGCCCGAAGGTCCGCTCGTCATCAGCACCTGCCCGAGGGAATAGGTCGCGATGATGTTCACGACCGCCCCGGCCATGCCTCCGATTCCGATGACAGAGGCTGTCGCCTTCTTCGGAAAAACATCCGAGGCCAGCGTAAACAGATTGGCGGACCACGCCTGATGGCCGGCCAAAGCCAGCGATATCAGGAGCACCGCGATCCAGTAGGAATTATTGGAACGGGCGCTGCCAATCAGCGCGAATTCCTCGCGGCTCGCTTCCGCTGCCGGCAACACCGTCGCGACCGCCGCCGAGAATTCCTTCGCCGAAGCATAGGTGTGGCCCGCGAGTGCGTGCAATGCCGCCTGGCTAGCCTCCGGGATACCTTCCCGCACTTTCTCGCGTTTGGGCCGCCCGTCGACCGTCACGATTTGTTCGGTCACGAAAGTCGCTGTCTGCAGCCGGGCGAAAAAGCGGTCATTCACCTCGAACTGCGTGGGCAGCTTGGTCGAGAACATCACAGGCATGATGAACAATGCGCAGATCAACATCGTGGTCTTGCGCGCACGGTTTACAGTCCAGCCTTTCTTGATCAGGCGCGATGACATCCATCCGCCCCAAATGCTGCCAAAGTCCGCCATGATATACATGATGATCAACGGCAGCGCGATGCCTTTGATATTGAGGCCATATTGATCGTAGAAATATTTGCCGGACCAGAACAGGTAGAACCACCACACCGCGTCGGTCATCTTGGCGAGCGCAAAGGCCCAGGTCTCCTTCACACTCGCGACCTTGCTCCATGGAATCCTCTCCTTGCTCACCTCCGCCACTGAATCGCTGTTGATGTAGGCCAGCTCCTCGGCCGTCACCTTCGGGTGCACTTCCGGACGCCGGTACATCTTGAACCAGATGATCACCCAGATGGCGCTGAAAACGCCGGTGGTGAGGAACGCCCATTGCCAGTCCGTGCCATCGGGCAAGACAATCAGCGGAATGACCGTCGGCGCGAGAATCGCGCCCACATTGGAACCGGAATTAAAGATGCCGGTGGCGAAGGCCCGTTCTCGTTTTGGAAACCATTCCGCCACCGTCTTGATGGCCGCCGGGAAATTGCCCGACTCGCCAAAACCAAGGCCGAAACGCGCGAGGCAAAAACCGACCAAACCAAACGCCGGCCGCACCGTCGCGGTCAACATTCCGAACAAGCTCCAGATCGCGATCGCCAGGGTGTAGCCGATCTTGGTGCCAAACCGATCAATGATCATTCCCATCAGCACCATGCCCACGGCATACGCGATATTGAAGGCGTTGAGCACGAGCGCAAAGTCACTGTCGCTCCAATGAAAAACCTTGTATTGCAGCGTCGGCGCGAGCACCCCGAAAACATTTCGATCCATGTAATTGATCGTCGTCGCCAGGAAAAGCATCGTGAGGATGCGCCAACGGTAACGGCCAACAGGTTTCGCGGAAGGATCGGGGGAACTCATGATTTTAGGGTGGGGTTGGGGATTCCGGTCTATTTGGCGGCCGGGCGGCTGTTCAGTCCGGGAGCGATCTTTTCCGGGATGATGCTGACATTCTGAAGCGTAATTGTACCGGCGTGCTGGACCACGTCGGTCGCAGTCACGCCGTTGAAAGTGGAATTACTGACCCGGATATTGTCGATAACCGCGCCTTCAAATCCGCGGATGTAAAACACGCGCGGGCTGCCGGTGCTGGTGATGTCGTCGAGTGCCACGTTGCGCACGATCGGCATGAATGAACCCTTGGCACCTTCCTCGTACTGCAGATCGACGGTGAGAATCGCCTCGCCCACGCGTCCGACGCGCACGTGCCGCATGAAAACATTTTCCAGGATGCCACCTCGCACCGCGTTGTCCTTGAAACGCAGGGCGCGGTCGAGATTGGGACTGTCCATCTGGCAATTCTCGACAAAAACGTTGCGGATGCCGCCGGTGCATTCGCTCCCGAGCACCACGCCACCGTGGCCATCCTGCATCACGCAGTCGCGGATGACGATATTCTCGCTCGGCACGTTGACGCGCCGCCCGTCGTTGTTGCGACCGGACTTGATCGCGATGCAATCGTCGCCAGTATCGAACACGCATTTCTCGATTAGAATGTCGCGGGAAGATTCGGGGTCGCACCCGTCGTTATTCGGGCCATGCGTATGGATCTGCACGCCGCGCACCGTGATGTTTTCCGAGAGCACGGGATTGAGCTCCCACATCGGCGACCCAATGATCGTGACGCCTTCGATGAGAATATTTTTGCAGCGATAAGGCTGGATAAAGTTTGGCCGCAGAAAGCCGCCCTCGCCAAACACGCGCTTCTCCACCGGAACACCTTCCTCGCCCATCGCGTTGAGCTTGTCGCGGGGAATTTCCTGCTTCTTGTCGGCGTCGCCTTTCCGGTTCCAGCCCCACCACGTGTCCCAATTCGCGCCGCCGTCGAGCGTGCCCTTGCCGGTCACGGCGATGTTTTCCTGCTCGAACGCATAGATGAATGCGGAATAATTCATACACTCCACGCCTTCCCAGCGGGTGAACACCACCGGATATTTTTCCGGTTCGAAGATAAATTTGAGTGTCGCACCTTCGCTGACGTGCAGGTTGACGCCGCTCTTGAGCAGGATGGCCGCCGTCAACCACTCGCCTGCGGGCACGACGACCCGCCCGCCGCCGGCTTTCGTACAAGCGTCGATCGCGGCTGCGATGGCCGCCGTGGCCTCCGCACCGGGTTTCGCGCCAAAATCGGTGATCGGAAAATCGTGCGCCGGAAATTGCGGGGCCTTGATTTTAGCGAGCACGGCGGGGAGCGATTCCCAACCGCGCACGACGAGCGGCGTGGCCTTGGTGGACGTCAGCTGTTCCATCTCGATTCCGGCGAGAATAAACGATGGAATTCCCTTCAGGTCGTTTTCGACGATCGGCTCGCTGACGTAATACTCAAATGATCCATCGCGGGGCTTGCCCTTCGAGTTCGTGAAACCGAGGCCGGCCACTTCGCAGCATTGCGTCAACGTGAGCGTGTGATCGGGATTTTTCCGGACGAAATCGCGGAGGATTCCCTCGTAACCCTTCAACACGGCCGGAAGATATTTTTCGCGGGAGAGGTAGCCGCGATTGATGCCTTTCGCGAGCGAGTAGACGAACATGCAGGACGCGGTCGCTTCGAGATAGTTGCCCTTGCGGTCGCCCTGATCGAGCACCTGCCACCACAAACCGCTCTTGGGGTCCTGCCAGCGAACGATGCCGTCGGCGACACGGCGGAGAATTTCATTTACTTCCTCCACGTGCGGCTGCGTCGGCGGGAGGTAATCGAGGCAATCGACGAGCGCCATCGCATACCATCCTTCCGCACGGCCCCAGAAATTGGGCGATGTTCCGGTTTGCTTGTTCGCCCAGCTCTGCGAGTGGGTCTCGTCCCACGCATGATAGTGCAGGCCAGTCCTCGGATCGTAGGCGTGTTGATCCATGAGCAGAATCTGCTTCACGACATCGTCAAACGCCGCGGGCTCGTGGAACGCCTGGCCGTATTGCGCGTAGAAGGTCGCACCCATGAAAAGTCCGTCGAGCCACATCTGATGGGGATAACGCTGCTTGTGCCAGAAACCGCCGTCGCTCGTGCGGGGTTGCCCCGTGAGCTGGGAACGCAGCAACTTGATCGCATGCTCAATCCGTTCGTCCTTGTGCTGCTCGTACGCGAGAATCAACGCGCGGCCCGGCGGCAGCAGGTCGATGTTGTATTCCTGCATCTTGTACGTCGCGACGCCGCCCTCGGTCGTGACAAAGGATTCCACAACGCGGGTGCCATAAGCGGTCATCGCCGGATCGTTCACGCGTTCGCCGAGCTTGATCAACGACTGGGCCAGAAAACCCCGCGTGTAATCCCAGCGCGCTGCGGGATTGGGATAAAACAGAGTATCCCCGCGACGGCTCATTTCGGATTTTGCCATCCGCACCGACCAGTTCAGCGGCGTATCGCCATCGAATTTTTCCGCGGAGCGGGCGCTGGTCGCTGCCAACATCAATCCGCCGGCCAGCGCAACGACTGTCGTCCGGATTTTCATCGAATTGAGCACAGGGGAATTTCCGAACGGTTAAAGGCGTCTGATCTCGCAGCCTGCGAGCAAAAAGGCCCCCACGCCGAACGGTTCGGTGTGTTGAGCATCAAACGTCACGGGGGTGAAGCCGATCGGTTGAACATGAGTGAGTTTTCCCTCGGTGGTCACGCAACTGACGAGTGCCGCCCAAGCCCGGCGCGCAGCGGGTTCGTAACGCGCGCGATCAAGCAAGCCGTGGTTGATGCCCCAGGCAAAGGCATAGCAG
This sequence comes from Verrucomicrobiota bacterium, assembly GCA_043759025.1. Lineage (GTDB taxonomy): Bacteria > Verrucomicrobiota > Verrucomicrobiia > Opitutales > Opitutaceae > Lacunisphaera. Next base: position 5,085 of record JAYVMJ010000635.1, read on the forward strand.
TAAAATCCGGTGCCGCTCGTCTCCTGCATTTTGTAATTTTCCGGATCGAGTAAACTGGAGCGCCAGAAACCGTCGGACTGCTGGCAGCTGAGAACTTTTTCCGCGAGCTCGCGATATTGTTGCTCAAAACGCGCCCGTGCCGGATGGTCCACCGGCAAAATCTCGAGTACACGCGCGAGCCCGGCCATCACCCAGCCGTTGCCGCGACTCCAGAAAATCTTCCGCCCGTTTTTTTCCGTTTTCCCAAACAGAGTGCTGTCGCGATAGAAAAGATGCTCCTGCTTGTCGTAGAGATAATCGGACGTCACCCACCACTTCGTCACGGCAAAATCGAGATACGCGGTCTTGTTGGTGGCTTTCCACATCCGCACCCAAACCGGAGGCGCCATAAACAGCGAGTCACACCACGACCAGCGATCAAGGTGGTCCGGATTCTTGACCTTGTCGAACGAGAGATTGTCGTCCTTTGGATTTGCGAGAATGAAGTCAAGGCGCTCCTGAGTCGGGGCAATCATCTTCGGATTATGGTCCTGGAAATACAGCTCCAGATAAGTCTGCCCGACCGCCTGGTCATCGGCGTGGTACGGTCGAACGCCGAGTTGCCAGTGATTCGCCTCGCCCATTTTCACCATGGCATCATGAAAGCGCGGGCTCTCCGAATAGCGCGAAAGTTCCATCACGCCGGTGTAAAACGTGGCGTTAACCCACGAGTCTGGCTGCTCCTTCGGTTTCGGATTCGCCAGCTGCCAATCCGCCGCCTTCTCCATCAAACCCAGCACCGCGCGGTCATCCGCCGCAGTGAGCTGAGTTAAACACAGCAGACTGCAGGCGAAAGTCAGGAATCGGTTGAAGCAATTCATGGAGTCAGGGTGATTTTCAGGGGAGAATTGGCGCGACGGGCGCAGGCCGCGACATAAGCGTTCCATGATTCCTGCGTCGTGAACTCGCCCGCGGCGGACCAGCCGGCCCCGACGTAATAACGCAGCGGCTTGCCGGACGTGACCTTGGCCAAAACGAGCTGATTGACACTGTCCCCGGCAAAACCGTCCAGATTTGCCGGCACGATGATGGCCTCACCGAGCGATCCGTGCGTTTTCTGCACTTCCCATTGGGCGAGCCAACCCTCGGCTTGGTTTTTCGTGACCGTAGCCGTGGAATTCTGTCCCTTGTCGCTGCTGTCCTTGTTCAAGCCGATGGCGACGGTGAAACTCTTGGGACCCACCCACGCCGTGAAAGTGCTGTCGATCTCGTCGAGGTTGTGGCCGGCATCGACGGTAAACCGCTTCACCTCGGAAACGGTCAGCGCACCAGCAGTCCATGTTTCGTAGGAAAGCTCGAAAATGGCGCGGATGGGGCCATTCGCGATGACCTTCCAATTTTGGTAATTGCGGCCGACGTACAGTTGCTTGCCGTCCCAGACGCCGGTACCGCCAGCGCCGCGCGAAGTGCCGACATTATACATGTCCATGCCCTCGCCTTCATCGTGGTGATAGTGGTCGTGTCCCTTGTTGTACCAGCGATCGACGATCGGATAGCTGACGCGCTTGCACCAGATATCGAGGCCGCTGGTAACGAGCACTTCCTTATTGGTCCCGGGAGGCCGCGGCGCGGCGAGGGCCGGGCCGTACGTGCGGTGACCGATCTTGTCATTTTCCCACGCAAAGTCGTCGAGGCGCTCCGGAACGTAACGGGCGAAAACGAGGCTTGGGAAAACCGCCGCGACCTCTGTGATTTTCTCCACGGTGAAGGTGGCGGAGGTTTCTCCAGCAGCGAAATCGTGCTGAAAAATCAGGTCTCCGTAGGCGACGCCGAGATCCTTGGGATCCTTGGCCTCAGGGTCCACGTTGATCACTTGATAAGGCAGGCTGTGACCCGCGGCATCCTTGACGGCGATGTGCTGAAGTTGCGCACCGGGCAGGGCTTTCGCGAGTTCGGCCCATTTCACGGCGATCACTTCGGAAGGCCGCGCGTCGGACAGTTCATTGCCCACCATAATCGTCACTTGGTCCGCCGCTGAAGCGGCGACCGCCGACGAGCAAAGACCCAGGAATAAACAGCGCAAAGTTGTCATGGGGAATCGGGATTTAACGGGCGAGCCAACCGCCATCGATCGCGAGGGTGTGGCCCTGCATGTAGTCAGACGCTGGCGACGAAAGAAAAATTACCGCACCCTGCAAATCAGCCGGCGTGCCCCAGCGGCCGGCGGGAATGCGTTCGAGAATCGACTTGTTGCGGGCCGCGTCGGCCCGGAGCGCCTCGGTGTTGTCGGTGGCCATGTAGCCAGGCGCGAGGGCGTTGACGTTGAGGCCGAGCGGCGCGAGCTCGTTGGCCATCGCGCGGGTCAGGCCAGCGAGCGCACTTTTTGATGCGGTGTAGGAAACCACCCGCAGCCCGCCTTGAAACGACAGCATCGAGGCGACGTTGATGATCTTCCCGGTGGCTTTGCGCTGAACGATTTCGCGGGCGAATTGCTGGCTGAGCCGGAACGCTCCGTTGAGGTTTACGTTCATCACGTCAGTCCAGTCCTGCTCGGAGAATTCCAGGAACCCCCCACGCCGGATGATGCCGGCGTTGTTGACGAGAATATCGGCGCGACCAAACGCCTCGTAGGCCGCGGCGACGATTCTACCGGCAGCGGCGGCGGTGCCGACGTCTGCCGACACGATCACGCTCCGTCTTCCCGTGGCGGTAATGGATTTCTGTAACGCGGACATGTCGCCACGGGCGACCAACACCAAATCGGCCCCGGCTTCCGCGAGCCCTTGCGCCATCGCAGCACCGAGTCCGCGTGAGGCCCCGGTCACAATGGCGACTTTCCCATCGAGACGGAAACTATCGAGAATAGAAGCCATGGGAACGGATCAGCGCAGTTGACTGGCGGGAGCGGGGTCCATGTCGGCAAACTCCTGGTTTTCGCCACCCATGCCCCAAACAAAAGCATACGCGGCAGTGCCGACGCCGCTGTGAATCGACCAAGGCGGTGAAACCACCGCCTCCAGATTCCGCACCACGAGATGTCGGGTTGCCTGAGGCTGGCCCATGAAATGAAACACGGCCTGATCCTCCGCGAGATTGAAATACACGTAGACTTCCGACCGGCGCAAATGCGTATGGGCCGGCATGGTATTCCAAACGCTGCCCGGTTCGAGCCGCGTGAAGCCCATGACAATCTGGCAGGTGGGAAATGCGCCGGGATGAATGAGCTTGTAAAGAGTGCGCTCGTTGGCGCTTTCCGGCGTCCCCAGACGATCGCCCTTGGCCTGACTGATCGGCAAATGGCGGACCGGATAGGTGGTGTGGGCGGGATACGAGAGGAAATAAAAATGCGCGGGTTTGTCCTTCGAGCGTGAAGAGAACGACACCGCTTTTACTCCGCGGCCCAGATAAATGGCATCGAGCGTTTCAAACGGATAGTTGACGCCGTCCACCACGACGTCGCCCGCACCACCGAGATTGATGATGCCAGCTTCACGCCGTTCCAAAAAACAGGCACTCCGCACTTCCGGGGGATTTGGCAGCAGGATGGCTGCGCCGGCAGGGATAATCCCACCCAAAATCGTCCGGTCCGTTTCCCAGTAGCGAAAGTTCGCCTCGCCTGCCCGGAAAAGACCGTTCACGAGAAACTCCTTCCGAAGTTCATCGGTGGACAGGGTGGGAATTGCGAGCGAACTGCTGACGGGATGGGAATGCATGAATGGATCTTTTATAGCTGGGATTATCCTCCGGGCCTGCAACCACGACGACGAAGGACAGTCCGGGTTTGGAACCCGGACTGTAAATTTCGGCGCAGGTAACGATGGATGGGCCGGTTTTGAATCGAACCTGATTCTCTCAAACGATTATACAAATAAAACCATCCTTTGCTTTACCAAATACCGCGCACGCCCAATTCATAGATCGGATCGCCGTATTCCGAATGATTAAACGGTAAATTTGCGGTTTCGAAAATAATGGGGCGGCCGAACATATTCCGCACTTGGAAATACGGTGTGATCCGGCGGCTGTATTTATAATCGATGCGAAGGTCGACGGTATCGCGCGGGGCCTGATATTGGAGCTCGTTGAAGTAACGGTTAACCGCCACGTCACTGTATTTAATCGTCTTCTGCGTGACGGTTTTCAACACGCGACCCGTGTAGTTGCTTTCCGCGGTGAAGGTGAACTTGCCGATGCTGTAGTTGACCGAAACGTTGAGCGACTGCTTCACGGAAGCCAGCGTCAGGTTGCGATTAACCTGATCCAAAATCGCTGCGTTGAGATTGGCATCGGTGGAACTGAAGACCGCATTGCTCTTGATCGAAGAGACACTCAACAGCGTGCCGTTGACTTGCAGCCCAAGCGTATTGAACGGTTTGGGCAGGAACGTGAAATTCTGAGCGTAGCTGAATTCCACCCCGTTGTAGCCACCTGATTCCGGGACGTTAAACTTCGTCGTCACGTCGTACTGGTCGATCGTGCTGCCCAGTGAATTCGGATTAACCCCCAAAGCCGCGGCACTTTCGGTGGTCAACGCTTGCTGCGCCGTGATGATGTAATTCTTCAGCGTCTTGTGGAAAAGAGAGACGGAAACGAACGACGAGTTATTGAAATAGTATTCCACCCCGGCGTCGAAGTTATCCACCTGGTAGGCCTTCAAGTTCGAGTTATACACGTTGATCTTGCCGCGGGCTCCGCCGACTGGATCGGTGATCGTGGCAGGTCCGGGGAGAAGATCGCTGTAGTCCGGCAGGCCGATCGATTTCGCATAACCCAGGCGCAGGACGAGATTCTTGGTCGGCGTGTATTTGACATTGGCCGATGGGAACCAACTCTTGTCGTTGAAGGTGCCCTTGGCCGGAGTCGCTAATG
>JAYVMJ010000636.1:0-2511 GCA_043759025.1 Verrucomicrobiota bacterium
CAGGATTTTCCGGGTCGAGGAAAGTTGTGGACGGGAATAGCGCAATCGCCGCACCGGATTGATGAGCGCCGGATCGTCCTCGGTGGTGGTGAGGTAATCCAGCAAGGGCAGGCTCGCGGAACGATTAGGGCCAAGATCGCCGAGGCATTTTTCGAGCAAAGACCGTTCGGGACCGCACAGGATTTCATCGCCATCAAGGAGTACGACCCAATCGGCACCGTGGTCCTGCGCGGCGAGGCGGGTTAGGTGATTGCTGCGGAATTGTTGGAGATGCCCCGGGGCATCGTCGGAAAAAAGCGTTAACGCCAGACCTTCCTTTTGCAGGTGCGCCAAAATTTCGCGCGTTCCGTCGGTGCTGTCGTGGTCGAAGATGAGATGGTGATCAACCCACGCGAGGGTGTGGCGGACGAATGCCTCGATGATATCGGCTTCGTTTTTGACGATGGAAACTGCCACCAGGCGCATGACGGCAGTGTGCTTATCGCCGGGCGAAAGCAGAGGATAAATTACGGAATGCGGCGAAACGGCATTCCACGCGAACGACCCTCAAGCCAGCAAACCCTTCAGGTATTCACCGTAGGAGGATTTGCCGAGTTTCTTGATGTTCGCTTCGAGACCGGCGCGATCGATCCAGCCTTGGTCGTAGGCGATTTCCTCCAGGCAGGCGATTTTCAAGCCGGTGCGGTTTTCCAAAACGTGCACGAACTGGGCCGCTTCGATCAGCGAGTCGTGGGTTCCGGTATCGAGCCAGGCCGTCCCGCGACCGAAGAGTTCAACGTGCAACTTGCCGCGTTCCAAATAAAGGCGGTTGAGATCGGTGATTTCCAATTCGCCGCGTTTCGAGGGTTTCAAATCGCGGGCCAGCGCCACCACATCTTTGTCGTAGAAATAAAGTCCGGGGACGGCGTAGTTGGATTTCGGTTCGGTCGGCTTTTCCTCAAGCGAAAGCACGCGGCCGTCGGCGGCAAATTCGACCACGCCGTAAGCCGTCGGATTGGCGACGTGATAACCGAAAATCGTGGAACCGTCCGTCCGCGCTCCGGCGTCGGCCAGTGATTGGACGAACTCTGCGCCATAAAACAGATTGTCGCCCAAGACCAGGGCCGACGGTTCGGCGCCGGTGAGAAAGCCCGTGGTGGCGGCGATGTGAAACGCCTGCGCCAGCCCATCGGGGCTGGGTTGCTCGGCGTAGCTGAATTTCACGCCGAGATTGGCTCCGTCGCCGAGCAATTTGCGGAAAAGGGGCAGATCCTGCGGCGTGGAAATAATCAGGATCTCGCGAATGCCCGCGAGCATCAGGACCGAGAGCGGATAATAAATCATCGGCTTGTCGTAGACTGGCATGAGCTGCTTGCTCACGGCAATCGTCAGGGGATAAAGCCGGGTGCCGGACCCGCCGGCGAGGATGATGCCTTTGCGATTCATGGTTAGACCTTGGTGCCGAGACGTTCGCGGGAATATTTCTTGGCGGTAATGTCCGCCGCCCAAGCTCGGTTTTTCAAGTACCAATCAACGGTCTTGGCGATGCCCGTGGCGAAATTTTCCGCCGGAGCCCAGCCGAGTTCACGCTGGAGCTTGGCGCAGTCGATCGCGTAACGACGATCGTGCCCCGGACGATCGGCGACGTACGTAATCTGTGACGTGTAGGGTTTGCCGTCGGGGCGCGGGGATTTTTGGTCGAGCAGTGCGCAAATCGTCTGGACGATCTCGATGTTGGGTTTCTCGTTCAAGCCACCGATATTGTAGGTCTCGCCGATGCGGCCCTGGCGCAGCACGAGCCAGATGGCGGCGGCGTGGTCCTCCACGTAGAGCCAGTCGCGAATTTGCTGGCCATCGCCGTAAACCGGCAGCGGTTTGCCTTCGAGGGCGTTGAGAATCACGAGTGGAATTAATTTTTCCGGAAAGTGAAACGGTCCGTAGTTGTTCGAGCAATTGGTGGTCAGAGTCGGGAAATGGTAGGTGTGCTGGAACGAGCGAACGAGATGATCGCTGGAAGCCTTGGACGCGGCGTAAGGCGAATTCGGTGCGAACGGGGTTTCTTCCGTGAACGCCGGGTCCTTCGGGCCGAGCGTGCCGTAAACTTCGTCGGTGGAAACGTGCAGAAAACGGAAACCGGCTTTTTTCGCCCCGGGCAATTTCGTCCAGTGCAAGCGGGCGGAATTGAGTAAACGAAGCGTGCCGACGACGTTGGTTTGAATAAACGGCTCGGGTGAATCAATCGAGCGGTCAACGTGCGACTCCGCCGCGAAATTCACCACGGCGTCGATCGCGTGATCGGCCAGCAGCTTCGAGACGAGGGCAGTGTCGCCGATGTCGCCATGGACAAAAACGTAACGTGGATCGCCCGCGAGATCGGTGAGATTCGCGGGATTGCCCGCGTAGGTGAGGGCGTCGAGGTTGACGAGATTCGTCAGCGGCGTGTTCTTTTCGCTGAGCCGTTGCCGGATAAAATTGGAGCCGATAAAACCACAGCCGCCGGTGACGAGTAAGTTCATGAGAGGTGTAAGAGGA
>JAYVMJ010000637.1:0-4567 GCA_043759025.1 Verrucomicrobiota bacterium
CCCAGCAATACGCGTTGCAACGCGTCGCCGGCCTCGCGCTGGCCGACCAACTTCACCTCCCCTCGCCCACCGCAGATCAGATTTCCAAGTACGTCGTGACCCTGCGAGCTTTTCAAAACGAGCAGGGCCAGTTCGACCAAAAACGCTACACCAGCTTCGGCGATTCGCTCAAGACCGGTGGCCAGATCAACATTGGGGACGTCAACCGTGTGTTGCGCGACGACGCCCGCCTTGACCAGTTGAGCAAGATCGTCGGTGGTCCCGGTTATGTGATGCCGGCCGATATCAAACAGCAGCTGATCCGCGCCGATTCCACGTGGACCGCACAGGTCGCCACGATCGACTACGCCAGCTTCAGTCCTGCGATCAATGAGTCCGATGAAGCGTTGAAGAAATTCTATACGGATAATTCCTTCCGCTACGATGTCCCGGTACGCCCACGTTTCAGTTACGTTGAATTCAAGGGCGGCGATTTCAAACCCGCCCCGCCCACCGAGGCCGAATCCCGCGCATTCTATCTGGCGCATCCCGATGCGTTCCCCGTCCCACCTGAGCCGGCCAAGAAAGAGCCCGCAACTCCGGCGGTTCCATCCGTCGCCGACAATTTCCAGAAAGTCCGTTCGCAGGTGGAAATCATGATGCAAAATATGACGGAAGCGCACTTTTCGTCCAAAGCCGCGAACGATCTTACGGTTGCAATCTATGAGCATAAGTTGACCGCCAACTCCCCGGAGCTCGCGGAGTTTCTGGCCAGCCGCCATCTCGCCGTGACCCCCGTCGCGCCATTCGCCCCGGGCTATCCGCCGGCCGACAAGAACTGGCTGGGCAACTACGCCGAGCAGATCGAGCGTTTGACCAAGGATCATTTCTTTTCCGATCCAGTGATGACCAACCAAAGCTACGCCGTATTGCTCTGGAACGAGACGCTGCCGGAGTCCAAGCCGTCGTTGGCCGAGGTGCACGATCGCGTCGCGGCTGATTTTAAGGAAAGCGAAAAGCGCCGCCTGTTCATCGCCCGCGGCCGTGCACTCCAAGCGCAGCTCCAGGTAGCCGCAGCCAAGAGCCCCGCGGAATTTGCCGCGGTCGCCGCCACCGAAAAACTCGACGTAAAGAGCTACTCAAACTTCACGCTCCGCCAGCCGCCCGCTGGCATGCCCTCGCAAGCGTTTGGCGCCTTGCAGCGCCTCCACGCCGGTCAGGTGTCGGACATGATGGCCACGGCGGACAAAGGCTTCGTGGTCTTTGCGCAGGATAAAAAGCTGCCTGACCTCAGCCCCACCGGTCCGCTCTACGTCGAAGCCAAAAAACAGCTCATGCTTTTCACTTCCGGGACCAACGAAAATTCCTACTTGAGCGATCTCGTGGAGCAGGAATTGAAGAAAACCGCTGAACCTACTCCGCACTGAGCGGATTGAGTCGGGGCGCGGCACCACTCATCCCGTGAAAATGCCGCCCACCCATCACACTACTGCCACCGCCAAACGCGGTGGCATTTTCTTTGCTGAAACCGCGCGCACTCGAATGCCGTCACAAAAAAGCTTAAACTTTGCCTTCGTTTCGCGTGTACTCAGTCTGAATCAGATCATTTTCAAATCCATCATGTCTTTTCGCCGTCGTCTTTCCACCACCATCCTGACCAGCCTGCTGACCTGCTCCTGCATTTTCGCGGAAGACACCGTGCCATCTTCCGTCCCCGGCCCGACCGCCAAGACGACGGCGCCGGAACTCACGCTACAGCAGTGCATCGATCGCGCGTTGAAGAAAAATTTCACCCTGGAAGTCGAGCGCTACAATCCGCTGATCGCGAAGGACGCGATCGATGTCGCGAAGGGTGGTTATGACCCAGTCATCACCGCGAGCGGTTTTCACGGCCGGAGCACAACTGGCGCATTCGGCGGCCAGTCCTCCGCTGGCACCATGAGTTCCGAATTGCGCGCGGGTATCAGCCAGCAACTCTATACGGGCACAACGCTGACTGCGAGCAGCCAGCTCGACCGGAGCAAGAACAACCCCGCGATCTCCAGCCTGAACCCAGCTTACAATGCGGACCTCACCCTCGGCGTCCGCCAATCATTGCTGAGCGGTTTTGGCACGGCGGTGAACAAAGCCACGCTCAACCGCGCCAAGATCGGCCTCAACGTCGCCAACCTCGATTTCAAAGCCCAGGCTCTCGACGTCATCCTGAACACCGAAGATGCCTACTACAACCTCGCCTTCGCCCGCGAACAATTGAACGTCCGCAACCTTTCCCTCGAGTTGGCCCGGCGCCTGTACGATGAAGCCAAGACGCGACGCGACACCGGCGTTTCCACCAACCTCGATGTGCTGCAGGGCGAGGTCGGCGTGGCCAACGCGCGGCGAAATGTCCTGCTGGCCGAGCAGCAAACGAAGGACAGTCAGGACGCGCTCCTCGCACTGATCGGTCAGTTCGAATTGGATGCCGATGTTGGCACCGTTCATTTCAAGGACGAACCAGAGCCCCTGCCGGTTTTCGCTTCGTCATACCAAATGGCAAAACAAAGCCAGCCCGACTACCTCGCATCGCAGGCCGTGATCGATCAATTAAAGCTGGATGTCGTCGTGGCCAGGGACGCCACCAAACCCGACTTGAGCGTCGGCGGCGCCGTCGGTCTCAATGGCAATCGCGGCAACACCAACGACGCGTATGGCGATGCCTTCAACCGCCAAAATAATTCCTGGCAGGTGGATTTTTCCTTCAGTTATCCGTGGGGCCAAGTGTCGGAGAAAGCGCGATACCGGCAAAGTATTTCCACCTTAAGTCGCGAACAGATGCGTCTGCGCCAGATCGAGCAAAGCATTGAAGTGAACGTTCGGAGCGCGGTTCGCTCGGTCGAAACCAATCAGGAAAGTGTCAAGATCGCCGGGCTCGCATCCGATCTCAGCCAGAAACAATATGAGTTGGAAAAGGCGCGTTTCGATGCCGGTTTGTCCACTTCTTACCGCGTACTTCAGGCCCAGAACGATCTCGACACGGCCCGGGTCAACGAACTCGAAGCCAAGGTCGCGCTTCACACCGCGATCGCCGCCCTCCACCGCATCGAGGGCAGTTCGCTGCAACGTTACGGCGTAACGCTGCCCTGAGTTTCCGGAAGGTGGTTGAGCCGGCGCGCAGTCCGATTCTGTCTGGCAAATAGCCTCGATCGTTGGCGGAGCCTCGGCAACCCCGCCGTGGTCAGGAATAACCGCCGCGGGATCGCTGCGGCTCCAGATTGGGACGAAAGTTGTCCGCCCGCCCTGACTTGAAATCCCCGATTTTCGGAGTGGTCAATGGCCGGATCACTGCCATTTCATTGAGCGGTTGAATTCCACCCCGTCCCCCCATCCGCGTGGCCATCTGGCCATCGCAGGCCGCCGTCGGCCACGTCGTGATTTACTTCCGCTCCGGCGTGAAACGACTTCGTCATGAGACCCGAATTTAAATACGGCCTGATCATCGGAGTTGGTCTCAGTCTCTGGCAATTTGTCGAGCATCGCCTTGGCCTGCACGTTGCGCATCAGGATATCGGCTTATGGACCGGTTATTTCTCAAATTTGATTCCGGTGGCCGCCCTTTTCCTGCTGCTTCGACAAAAGCAAATTGAGGAAACCAATCATCGTTTCACCCCGGGGCAGGCGATCATCTCCGGCATGACCGCATCGTTCCTAGGCGCGATGATCGTGTTCGTGTTTCAAATGGCGTACAACCGGTGGATCAATCCCGACTGGATCGACAACGCGCTCGCGGTGAAGGTGGCCGCGCTTCGGGCGCAGGCGGTCGCCGAAATCGCCATCCGCGGCGAGATCACCCTTTTCCGCCAAGCCAATAGCCCAATTGGTTTGATCATCGGCACGGTGCTCAACTTGACCGTCACCGGCGGAATCATTTCCGTAGCGATCGCAATTCTTCTGATCCGCCAGAAGAGATTAACCACAGAAAACACGGAATACACAGAAAAAGAGTCATGATTTTTCAGGTGAGCCACGCATCCATCCATTCCTGCATTCATTCTGTGTGTTCCGTGGTTTCTGTGGTTAAAATTGATCGGAATTCAAACGAAGCCTGAGTTCACCCGGCCGTTCCACCTATGAGAATAATTGATCGATCTGCGCGTCTGTGGCGTCGACCAATCGGTGCGGCGGTAATTGGGTTTTAAACCAGGTGCGCTGCTTCTTCACCAAGGCGCGGGTGTTTTGCGCGATCCTCCCCGCGAGTTCGGCGATCGGCAACTGGCCGTCGAGGCACTCAATCGTCTCGCGATAGCCAATCGCTTTGGCCGCGCTCGGATTTTGCATCAGGCCTTTCGTCAAAAGCTCTTTCACTTCCGCCATCAGCCCTGCTTGTAGCATCGCCGCGACGCGTGGTTCGATGCGTGCGTCCAGCGCCGATTTTTCCCGCACCAGCTCGCACAGGCTCATCTCGTATCCGGCGAATGGTGACGGTTGCGCGGTGAACTCCGCCTTGAGTTCGATGAGCGTCCGTCCCGACGCCAAGCATCGCTCCAATGCACGCGTCACGCGACGGGGATTTTGGACATCGAGATTGCCCAGTCCTCGCGGGTTGAGCTGG
>JAYVMJ010000638.1:0-4023 GCA_043759025.1 Verrucomicrobiota bacterium
GGCGAAGGTGCGCCCGCCGAACAGCTGGTAAAATATCGTGCTAGGGTGGCGTCCAGCGAAAGCAGTCTTGCGAGCCTGAAGGCATTGGCGGCGGGCGACCAAAGTCATTTTACCGAACGCTTTCGCGCGGGACTTCAACAGGCGATTCAAGCGGAAACGATCCTGAACGACATTCGACAGGAAATCCTCGCCCCGGATCGTCCGCAGGTTCCGAATCTCGACGCTCCTCTCAAAACCAAAGCACTCGCCGTTTACGATCAGGCCCTGAACGCTCAAGCGACCTTTCTGCCCGTCCTGAGTCAGGAAACTGACGACGCGGAACTCGTCCGAAAAATCGTGACGCAGGACAACGTGGCCCGGCTACAAAAAGACGTCTGGAAATTGCGCGACCTCGTCACGACCGCGATTCGCACCAGCAAGCTGACCGAGACGTCGCATGCCGAAATTAAACTGAAGCTGCTCAGTGTCGACGAGCACGTTGCCCGTATCAGGGTGCTGGCAGATGATGAGATGACGGCGGCCGTTAACCAATTGTCTGGTGGTGACGATTTTCAATCCGTCATTGGTAAAGCGTCGCGATTGCGGGATCTCGGCCCGAAAGCCACGGATTTCACCGCGCTCGGCGACCTGTCGAGTTATCAATCGGGCCCGTCGGCGCAACTGGAGCAATCGTTCGGCAAATTCTCACGCATCGCGCTCAAAGGCATTCAGACCTACACGATCGATCACTTCGCGCAGGCGCGCGATCAGCTTTATTGGCTGATCGGAAGCAGCGTTTTTGCCGTGGTGATTCTGATTCTGCTTGTAACGTATTTCTCGCGCAGCATCGCGCGGCCATTGAAGGCTGTGACCTTGCATCTGACGGAGACCGCGGAAAAGGCCAAGCAATCCGTGGAGGTGATCGCGGATTCTGCGGAACTGCTCAGCACCGACGCCAGCCATCAGGCAGCCGCGCTGGAGGAAATTTCCGCGTCAATGGAAGAGCTGGCAAGCATGACCACGTCCAGCCTTGAGCACATGCCCCGCTTGCTTGGCCTGACCGAAGGAGCAACCAACGCGACGAAGAAGGGAGCGCTTCATGTGACCCACCTCAACGAGGCGCTGCAGGCAATTCGGAAATCGACGGGCGATGTCGCCACGATTTTGAAGACAATCGACGAAATTGCTTTTCAAACAAACATTCTCGCCTTGAACGCCGCCGTCGAAGCAGCCCGGGCCGGTGAGTTTGGCGCGGGTTTTTCCGTCGTCGCGGAGGAAGTTCGTGCGCTCGCAAAACGCAGCGCGGAGGCGGCGCGGGAAACGGCGGACAAAATTTCCACCGCCGTTAAGAACGCGGAAAAGGGCGCGGAACTTGGTCGGCTAACCCAAACCCAATTTACGGAAATCTCGCAGCTGAGCGGGCAATATCATGCAATCATTTCGGAGCTGGAAATCGCGATTAAGGAAAGCACGCAAGGCGTCTCGCAGGTGAACGAGGCAGTGACGCGCGTCGATATGATCACGCAACGCACGGCCGCCTCGGCCGGTGAAAATGCGACCACGTCCGCCGATATGAAAACGCGCATGGACGGAATTCTCTTCCAGGTGAGATCGCTGGAATCGATGGTTAATTCCGGCCCGGAAGAGACGCAGCCCACGAAAAAAACCTCTTCAAAGCAGGCGGAGGTCGAGTCGGACAACCTGCACGAATCCCAAGTCTCCTCTGCACGTCAGTGAGAATTACGCGCTCCGTGAGGGCGAGCTCGCTGGCGACTCAGGACGACTGCCGCCGGAGAGTCGCGACGTAGAATCCGTCAGTGTTGTGCGTGCCGGGCAAGAGTGAGGTTCCAATCCCGTCGAATTCACCGCCGAAGCCTTGGGGCGGTGCCTCGGGTTTGAATTGCGAATGCGAGCGAAGAAACTCTGCAGCAAGATCCTGATTTTCGCAATGGCTCAGCGAACACGTCGCGTATACCAACAAACCGCCGGGACGGACATGTTTCGCATTGGCGGTGAGAATCTGAAGCTGGGTGGCGTGAAACGAAGCGATGGTCTCGGGCTTCACATACCATTTCAAATGGGGCTGTCGGCGCCACGTGCCGGAACCGGAGCAGGGAGCGTCGACCAATACGCCGTCGTATACGTCCTCTGCCGCGCGAACGATTGAGATGTTGCTCAAGCGGGCGCGTTTGGCCCGATCGGCGAGTTCGTCGAGAATTTCCACCCGGATATCCGTGGCGTCCACGCGGCCTTGGGCGCCGAGCAGTCTGGACAACTGTAAGGTTTTTCCGCCAGCGCCGGCACAGGCGTCCAGCCAGCGCTGGCCGGGCGAAATCAGCGCGTGCGCCAACACCATCTGGGAACCGAGATCCTGAATTTCAACAAAGCCACGACGATAGGCGTCGCTGTTGGCCACCTCCGCGTTTGGGGGCAAACTGATGGCGTCGGGGAAATCCGGTGAAGTCGCGTAAGACCAGCCCTGCGATCGAAATTCGTCGAAGACGAGGGAGCGTTCTTTGCATTGAATCCGCACCCACACATTCGCGCGGCTGTTGAGGGCGTCGAGATGCGGTGATTCAAACGCCGCGGGGCAGTGATCGCGAAACCAAGCTGGCAACAAAGACCGCGGATCGAAAAGCGATTCAGGTAAAGACTCACGACCGACGCTGACCACAACGGCCAGGGTTTTCGCTTTTTCTGCCAGCGTGGTGGGAGCCGGTGGCCAGTCCCCACAGTGCGCCAAGCGGTAGGCGGAGGTCGGCTTCAGTTCGGGTGCGAGCCAAGCGGTGATTTTTGCGGCCAGTTGCGGGTCGCGATCCAGCCAGTACTCCACCCAAGGCAGAAATCGCAACGCGGTATAAACGAGTTCGCGGTAGAGCTTGCGATCGCGCGAACCGATCGCGCGGTTGCGGGCAAAGATTTCCTTGATTCGGCGCGGGAGCGCGCTGTCGCGTCGCAGATGCGGCCGGAGTTCACCAAAAAATTCAAGAAACAGGCGTTGCTGATTCGCGGCAATATTTGGATTCATGCGACGCAGTCAGCGGTTAAGGGATGGCGATTGGGGCAACGCAAGACCGCGGTAATCCGCAGGCGAGAACAGGAGTTTCCGCCGTAGCTCAAAACTTCAGCAGATCCACTTCGACGTTGAGTGAAAAGGAACTTTCGCGGCGTGGTCCATTGAGAAACGACACCTCGTATTTCACGGCCCAAGTTTGCCCGAGACGCTGCCAAACGCCGTAACTCTGCTCGTTAAAGCGGCTGTTTAACGCATCGTAGCGCCACAAGCCGAATACATCGTAAACCTCGTTCAGGCGACGACGATATTGCAGGTCGTATTCCTCGTAATTGTTTTTGAGAAAGTGCGTGGAAATGCGGGCGGACCACCATTCCTGGTCGATCAAGTCCACGGCGGTGTTGAACTCCTGCTGATTGGGCGTGTGTGGATCGAACCGGTTGAAAACCTCTAAACGCACCCACGGTGCAGGCGTAAGCGCGAATTCGGTGTAGATGTCCGAGAGTGGTTTGCTGCCGGTGGCATGATCGAAGCGATAGTCGGCGGCAAAATTAAGGGAGGCTAGGTTGCGGGACCCGTAGGTGGCGTCGCGCGTTTGGAGCGTGTTGTTAAATTGCAAGCGAAGCGTGTTCAGGTCAGTCAAATCGTCGATGTTGCGTGAGTCGCCAATGGATAGTGGCTGCAAATAAGTGGAGAACGCGCGATCGTCGACAGGCGGAATGTACTGACGTCCATTCCCGGCCTCCGGCGCGTAACGATAGGAAAGCACGGGTTCGAAAAGATGACGCAGCCCATTGATCTGCCATTCTTCGTTTTTGTAGTCGAAGGTGCCGCTGCTGAGGAGATGCGCGTCGAAGCCAACCTCGCCGAGAGTGCGGGTGTAAGTGTCTTTTCCGCCAGTTGCGGTGGTGTAGTAGGTCACGCGGGCGCCGGCGACGGGCGTAAACGTCAACCAGGAAGTTGGGGCGATCGGGCGTTCGATTCCGTAATAGGCGTCGAGTCGATTGGTGCGGAAGCCGGGAGTTGTTCCA
>JAYVMJ010000639.1:0-2824 GCA_043759025.1 Verrucomicrobiota bacterium
GGCTGGGCATAAAAAATTACCGACTGTCGCTGGCTTGGCCGCGGTTTTTCCCGAACGGCGACGGCGCGTTGAATCAGGCGGGCTTGGATTTTTATCACCGCTTGTTCGACGCGATGGCGGCGGAGGGAATTACGCCGTGGGTTACTTTTTTTCACTGGGATTTGCCGCAAGCCCTGGAAGATCGCGGGGGTTGGGTGAGCCCGGTCACCGTGGAGGCGTTTGGAAAATATGCCGAAGTCGTGGTTCGGGCCTTTAGCGGAAAGGTGCGCCATTGGATCTCCCTGAATGAGATTCGTTGCTTCACCAGGCTCGGATACGGCTTCGGTGGCAAAGCGCCGGGGCGGAAAATCAGCCCGGCTGAATTGAATCAAACTTATCATCACGCGCTTCTTTGCCACGGTCACGCGGTGCGCGCGGTACGCCTGCATGGTGGCGAGGGCGCGCAGGTTGGACTGACCGACAATGCCGATATCTGCATGCCCGCGACCGAATCGCCGGCTGACGTCGCCGCGGCGCGGACGTGGTTTGCCGAACGCAACGAGCACCTGCTCGGCGCGATTTATGGCGGCGGCTATTCCGCTGCGTATTTGCAACGCTGCGGCAGCGACGCGCCGAAGGTTTTGCCGGGCGATTTCGATCTGATCAGCCAGCCGACGGACTTTCTCGGACTCAACCTTTACACCGGCACATTTGTCCGGGCCGGAGCGGACGGAAAACCTGAGGAGTTGTCGTTGCCCGCGCACTATCCGAAAGCGGACAGCGTGTGGCTCCATCTCGCGCCGCAAGTGATGTATTGGGGGACGCGGCTTGCGTGGGAAACGTATGGCGTGAAGTCGATCTACATCACCGAAAATGGCTGCGGCTATAACGATGAACCGGTGGTGAACGGCGAGGTGATGGATCTTCATCGAAAGGAATTTCTTCGCAGTCATCTTCGTGAACTCCAGCGCGCGAGCGCCGATGGCGTGCCGGTGCACGGCTATTTTGTGTGGTCGTTCATGGACAACTTTGAATGGGAGGACGGTTACGAGCGGCGCTTCGGCATTGTGCACGTCGATTTCGCGACGCAGCAACGCACGCCAAAATATTCGGCCCACTACTATTCCGCGGTCATGGCGGCTAATCGGGTTTTATAATATTTTATCCGGGGCGCTTTTGGTCAAAATCGAATCGCTCCCCAATTCCGCGCTCCAGAAAATTTAAACCCCTCTCTTTATGAAATTCACCGATGGTGCCTGGCTGTTGCAACCGGGTGTGCAAGCTCACTACCCCGCGGAAGCTCATGATGTCGCGCGCGAGGGCGACTCGCTCGTGATTCATGCGCCGGTGCGCGCGATTCGTCACCGCGGCGACACCTTGCAGGGACCGCTGTTGACGCTCCGGTTGAACTCGCCGCTCGCCGGTGTCATCAAGGTGCGGATTGAACACTTTACGGGTAAACGCGATGCCGGCCCGCATATTCCATTGCAACCCGCGACTGCGCCGGAGATCGCCATCGACCTCGGGGGCGAGCACGCGATTTTCCGGTCGGGCGCGCTCGAGGCGCGGGTGAAACGCAAGGACGGTTGGGATCTTTCCTTTGTGGCCGACGGGAAAATACTCACGCGCAGCGCCTCGCGCCATGCCGGCTACGTCCAGTGGGAGGGATGCGGTAATTTCATGCACGAGGGACTTTCGCTCGGGGTCGGCGAGTGCGTTTACGGTCTGGGCGAACGCTTCACCGCGTTCGTCAAAAACGGCCAGGTGGTGGACAACACCAACAAGGACGGCGGCACGGGCAGCGACCAAGCCTACAAAACCGTGCCATTTTATCTGACGAATCGCGGCTACGGGGTGTTGGTCAACGAGACCGGGCCGCTTTCATTCGAAGTCGCCTCGGAAAAAGTGTCGCGCGTTCAATTCTCCATTGAGGGCGAGAGCCTTGAGTATTTTCTGATCTACGGTCCCACGCCGAAGGACATTCTGCGCAAGCTCACTGCGCTGACCGGTCGCCCGGCGTTGCCGCCGGCGTGGTCGTTTGGATTGTGGCTGTCCACTTCGTTCACCACGAATTACGACGAGGCGACCGTGACGGGTTTCATCGATGGCATGAAGCAGCGCGATCTGCCGCTGCACGTTTTCCATTTCGATTGTTTTTGGATGCGGGAGTTTGACTGGACGAATTTCGAGTGGGACCCGCGGGTGTTTCCTGATCCGGCCGGCATGCTGGCGCGCTTGCACGGGCGCGGGCTGAAAGTTTGCGTCTGGATAAATTCGTACATTGGCCAGCGCGCGCGGCTTTTCGCGGAAGGAGCGGAGAAGGGCTATTTCATCAAACGGACCGATGGTTCCGTTTGGCAGACGGATCTCTGGCAACCCGGAATGGCGATCGTCGATTTCACGAACCCGGCTGCCGCGGAATGGTTTGGCGGACACATCGGCCGGCTCCTCGACCTGGGCGTCGATGCGATCAAGACGGATTTTGGCGAACGCATTCCGACGGAGGACGTGGTTTATCACGACGGATCCGATCCGGTGAAGATGCACAACTTCTATCCGATCCTGTACAACGAATGCGTTTTCCGGGTGATCGAGGCGAAACGAGGGCAGGGTGAAGCGGTGCTGTTTGCGCGCTGCGCGTACGCGTCGGGCCAGCGGTTTCCGGCTCATTGGGGCGGCGATTGCTGGTCCACGTTGGAATCGATGAGCGAATCGCTGCGCGGCGGCTTGTCGCTGAGTCTCTGCGGATTTGGCTTTTGGAGCCACGATATCGGCGGCTTCGAAGGAACAGCCCCGGCGTATATCTACAAACGCTGGGCGGCGTTCGGCCTGCTCTCGTCGCACA